>JAMPCZ010000029.1 GCA_023665935.1 Muribaculaceae bacterium
TGAAAAACCCTACTCAAAGAATGGCGAGTGCAATCCAACTGTTTGGCAGAAACGCACAAGAATTAGCGCCGTTATTAAATAACGGTTTAGAAAGCTACGAAGAACTTAAACGAGTTGCGCGTGAAAAAGGTATGATTTTATCAAATGAAGAAATTCAAAACGCCGTTAAATATAAAGATACTATGGACAAATTCTCAAAGATGTTTGAGGCGCGTATCGCATCTTTGGCAATAAAATATATGCCTAAAGTAACCGAATATTTAGATAAAATTATGTCAAGGACTGATTTATGGGATAAAATCATTGTTTCTTTAGCAAGAATTATAAGCGGTTTGGTTAATCTTATAGATTGGTTTATGAACTTGAGTAAAGGCGGTAAAATAGCTATTGGAGTGTTAGCTGGCTTTGTTGCTATTTTAGGACCTACAATCTCGCTCGCGGGTTCTTTGGTTGTTGCGCTTGGCGGGATTGCAACAGCACTCGGTACAACTATGGGAGTTGTTGCAGGTTCTATCGGTGTATTTTTAGGTTGGACTGCTGTAATTGGTGGCATAATTGCGGGTGTTTGGGCGTTAGTTAAAGCTATTCAGGCACTTGTAGGATGGTTACAACATCTTAAACGTATGAAAATTAGTGAAATTAATACTAATTTTTCAGAGGAAGAACTGGGTAAACTATCTAAATTACAGGCAAGTATGGGCGCTAATGCTTTTGCTCAAAAATACGGTAAAGAAACCGCCAAAGCCGTTACAAATTATCGAAATAGCAACGTAACAAACAATAATAACAGTAATAACACAACAAGCAACGTTTATAATACGACAAACAACTATAATTCAATGTTTCCGTTTACTTCTCCGCAGTATGCTAATTGACATTAATGCTTTTTCCGTTATCATGTTCTTGCGAAGATGAAAGGATTGGAATATGGAAAAAGAAACTGCATTAATTTGTAATGGTGTGAATGGTCAAATTGAATTGTCATACAGTAAGATTGACATTACGCGCAGGGGTGTAAAATCGTTTTTATGTCACGGCTTTGACGGTACAAAAACAATATTTTTAAGAAAATTGAGTGCTATTCAATTTAAAGAAGCGGGTAATGTTACAAACGGCTATATTCAATTCATATTTTCAGGTAGTACAGAAGATAAAGGCGGGTTATGGGGTGCTACTAAGGATGAGAATACTGTAGTATTCAACAAAGCTCAACAACCTGAATTTGAAAAATTAAGAGACCATATTATTATGAGATTGGATTTCTAAAATGGGTTTTCATATCAGAAAAAGCTTTAAGGCTGGTCCAGTACGTTTTAATTTATCAAAGTCCGGCATTGGTGCATCTATCGGGGTCAAGGGGCTTCGACTTGGTACCAACTCTCAAGGCAAAAGTTATATTCATGCCGGACGTTATGGTTTATATTATAAAAAAGTTTCAGATATGCTACAAACAAACATTTCTGAATTAGTAAGCAATAATGATAATAACGAAGTAAAAACACCGTTTTTAAAAAACTTATTACTTTTACTTATATCTGTTTTTATTGCTTTGGTTATTGCCATTATTATATTGATAGTGCTGGTTTTAATTGTAACTTAATAAGAAAGGATTTAGAATGAAAAAGGTTTTATTTTTAGCAGGATTGCTCATTATTGCGGGCTCTGTCTTTGCTTATAACCACTATAACAACCAATGTGTAGCAGGTCGCGGATGTTGTTCAGGACACGGCGGTGTTTGCGGTTGCAAAAACGGTCGTTCTCAATGTTGTGATGGAACACAAAGCCCATCTTGTCAATGTTTCCGTGATGATGTTAAAGGGCTTGAAATATAGTGCTTAAATCATATATTCGCAAATTATTAAACAATCAGATTTTTGAAAAAAGTATTTTAATACTTATTCTCTTAAATTTGATTATTTTTATATTAGACAGTATGAGCGCATTTCACAGCCTATTTAACGACTATATACGCAGATTTGAAGTCTTTTCTATTATCGTTTTCACTGTTGAATATATATTACGCGTGCTGTCTGTTGAGCGGGTTAAAGATATTTTTAAGCCTATGATGTTAATAGACTTTTTTGCAGTTGCGCCGTTTTATTTGAGTTCCGTTAATACAATATTCTTACGGGTTTTAAGGTTTTCAAGAATATTGCGAATAATGAAAATAAGCCGTTATTCACAGGCTTTAGACAACATTATTAATGCGTTCAAAGCAAAGAAAGAAGAATTAATCATTACGCTTTCTATTTTTGCTGTTAGCGTGCTTTTATCCGCAATCCTTATGTACTTGACCGAACACGACGCACAGCCTCAAACTTTCTCATCAGTTCCAAAGTGTATTTATTTTGCGATAATAACCTTTACATCAGTCGGTTACGGTGATATAACCCCGATTACAAAATTAGGTGAGATTGTTTGCAGTTTAATCGCTATTTTCGGCATAGGTTTGCATGGGCTTTTTATCGGGGTTATCGGTACTGCGTTTATGGAAGCGTTTAGGAAATAGCATTTTTTATTTGTGAAATTATTTCACTGGTTAAACATTGAGTGCCAATATTATATGCAGTTGATAACGTATAATTTTTTATTTTATTTAATACTGTATCATTTTTTAATACATCAAGAAATTCATATCCTCTTGCAGTCATTCTATATAATGGATTACCTATCATATAACCGTTAGCACATCGTTTAATACCATAATTAGACGCTGAACTTTCAATGAAGTTATTATCCCCTAATATTTTAATATGTCCAATAAATTTTTCTTTTTTACATTTATCTTTTATGTTAGTTTCTGATGCAATTTTTAAATTCTTAGATAAAATAGAACACTGAATTTCATGATGCTCATATTCTTCCATTGTCATTAAAATTTCTTTAATAAATTTGTAATCCAGTTTCATTTTAACTCCTCGCATGAGCATGTTATCATGGATATTTTTAATTGCAATAATGCCCGATTTGCAACGCCTTATAATAAAAATATAAGGAGAGATTTATGAACCACGATACACTCGTTTTTATCTCATTCGCTATCAGTACAATGGCTGACGTGCTTATTGCTATAGGGATGTTCTTTTTGTTTCGTAAGATTTTCAGAACAAAAAACCTGACAATTGAAAATAACCACGAAATATTTGAACTCGATAAAATGTATATAAAATTACAGGAACAAATCGACGAAATTAAACAAAAATAGGAGTTTGCCTATGCAGTTTAGACAAATCTTAAGAGCCTTAGGGAAAACTCCTACAGGCAGAGCCAAAATACGCGAAAAATTACTTAAATGCAGGCACAGGCTTTTAGAGCGCGAATTTTGGATTTTAGAATATATCTATTACGAAAAGCTATCGACATATAACGTTTCTGACAAGCTTAATCTATCGACAAGTCATTTTCACAATGTATTAAATCAAGCGTTATCGAAATTTGAAACACTTATTACGGATGCGGAAATGAGAGAGATTGTAGAAATGCTATAAAACTCTAGAGGAATTATAAAAAACTCTAGAGTTTTTTTATGCAAAATGCCCTTATACTATAAGTATGGAGGACATTAAATGTTTAACTATAGCCCTTATACTTATAACAATCTATTTGTTGACAATATCAAAGAGGCGGAAGCTTCGGCGATTGATTTCAGCGGTAACCCTGTTTTCTACCTCAACAAAAAAGAAAATGAAGTATATGTAAAACAGTTCAACACTCAAACAGGCAAAATCTTTTTTGGGAAATATGTATTTACCCCTATAACTCCCGAAGAACCTAAAGAAGATGTTATGACAATGCTTAAAAAGCTTGATGATAAATATAACTATCTTTATGAGAGGTTTGAGGAGACCCTCACCCCTACCCCCTCTCCCAGAGGTAGAGGGGAAAAAGACGCAGAGAGAAAGGAGAAAGTAAAAAATGATGAATAATGTTTTACAAAATATTATCGCAAGAATGAACCCGCAAATGCGTTCACAGCTTGAAAATATTCAACGCATCGCTATGCAGGGCGGAAACCCCGAACACTTTTTCTTACAACGTTTTGGCAATGACCCAAAATTCCAGCAGGCTATGAACATTGTAAGAGGAAAAAGCCCCGAAGAATTGAACAATTATCTGGGTAATTTATACAACTCTATGAATTCATCTTTAAATTAAAGAGGAAAGAACCGCAATTATAAAGCGTGATGTACCACTTAGCCTATCGGCGCGGGTGTGATTGATAGTAATACACATTAAGACAAGAAAGAGGTACATTATGGACAACGGAATGATGGCAGACATTGCAGCAGTGACAAGACCCGGCTACGGTATGGGTGGCGGTTTTGGCGGAGGATATGGCGGTGATTGGCTCGCTATCCTTGTATTATTCGCACTATTCGGCGGATGGGGCGGTGGCTTCGGCGGCGGATTTGGAGGCGGAGGCTTCCAACAGGGATTTGACACACAAGCTATTACATCAAAACTTGACGGCTTGACAAACGGCTTAAGTGATGGTTTCTATGCTATGAACACAAGCAACTTACAGGCTCAAAACCAGTTACAGCGCGACTTATGTCAGGGCTTCTCAACAACAAACGCGGCAATAGCTGAAAATCGCTACAGTGCACAGCAATGCTGCTGCGAAACCCAAAGAGCAATCGAAGGCGTAAAATATGCAGATGCTAAAAACACCTGCGATATTATCAACGCTATTCACGCAGAAGGCAACGCTACAAGAGATATGTTAACTCAAAACAAAATCGAGGCTATGCAAACAAAAATCACAGAACTTACAGCTCTCGCACAGTCTAAAGATTTTGCAATCTCTCAAGCTAACCAAAATGCTTACTTGATTAATAAGCTCAACCCGACAGCAGTGCCTGCTTATGTGGTACAAAATCCGAATACTGCTAATGTTTGCAATGCTTGCAGTGCTTATAACCAGTTTGCGTAAGAAATTTGAAGCGGGGGCATATTGCCCCTGCTTTTAGAAAAAAGAGGTAAAAATTATGTGCAATACTTGTAGATTTAATCACGTACTCGAAAGCGTTACAGCAACGACAACAAACGTTGTTTTAACAGTTTCAGACAGTACGAATATAAGCTCATTAGAGCCTTTTAATATCCTGACAGGTTGCAGAAGAATTAGCGAAGTTGTAACAGGTGCGCCCTTGCCTGTCCAAGTAACCGTAAACGGTACGGCTGTTGACCTCGTTAACCGCTTTTCTCTCCCTGTTTTAAGTAACAGAGTTCCTAGAAGGTCGAAAGGAACTTACGTTGTGCCTACCACAGGCGACCCTTATGTGATACTTCATACAACCCCATTCAACAGGGTTAATGCGTAAAGGAGGCAGTAATGGATGAAATTCAAGAAAAAATCGAATATATGCTTGAGAAAAATCCGCATAAAATTGCGGAACTCATAAAATCAGTTTATCGCAGAGACCCCGAAATTGTAGAACGTATGCTTGATTATCCCGAAGATGCTGACCATATTTCAAACCGTAGAAAATATGATGAACTTATTGAAAATATCCGTTGGGCTGACGGCAACGGCAGAGGTGCAAAATGGAGCTTTGAAGATATTAAAAAGAATTCAAATGTAAACTTTTCAAACGTTGATTATACTGAATATGATTTTGCTTATCTTGTAAATATGCTTTATGCAAAATGTTGCAAGTATATTAGCGACCCGAGTGTATATCTAAAAATTGCAAGATGCTTACTTGAAGATAAAGACGAAGAAACAAAGCTTTATCAGGGTGTTTATGCAAGCAGACAAAGATATAACCAACGCGGCGAGCAAGACTATTACGGCGGTTATAACGAAGAAGACAGACGTCACAGACGTTACAGAAGCGAATATACAAACGATTATGACAACAGAAGATATGACAGAACCAGAAATCATAATGACCCGTTTGAAGACCGCAGACGTTACCGTAATATGACGGAAAATAACGGAGACTTTTTTAGACAAACCTGAAATTAATTTTTCCTTCTCCTACCCTTATAGGCTTTGAAAATTCAAAGCCTTTTATTTTGCCCGAATTAGGAACTTTTATAATTAAGGTATGGCAAAGCGTTTATATATACAACTTCATCAGGAGAATGGCGGCAATAGTTTAACCTTACCCGTGAACCCTGAAAATATAGATATAACTACAGAAAAAGACGTGCAAACACATACAATCTTAAATTTTGGTGAAGTGTCTGTGTCAGGATATAAAAAGCTAAAGCAAGTTACTTTAAGCAGTCTTTTACCCAGTACAACATCTTATTTTGCGTTATTATCTTCTTTAGTAGAAGAACTTAAACATAAACCGTATACTAAAGAAAAAAGTATAAATATGATTGAAGATTGGGTAAATAACGGTACAGTAATAAGGGTTATTATAGCGGGTGATGCTATTGATGAACTCAATGAGTTATTTGTAATTAATAAATTTACAAAAACAGTCAGAGAGAGCACACCCGATATTAACGGAACTATTGAATTAATAGAATATCGAGACCCAAAATATAAAAATACAATAAGTACAAAAGAAAGTGAGAATAAGCTTGTCAAGCTAATCCCGCGCCCAATCAGCAAGTTTATACCTGATAATATGGTAGCGCAAAAAGATGCAACTATTTACAAAATTGCAAAACTCATGTACGGAGATGCCTCTGCATATTCAACTAAACTCGCAAATCTTAATGCTATTTATAACAAAAATAAAGATATTGCAGGCGAAATAATTGATATGGTTTCGCTTGATGATATAAAAAATTTAAAAGATAGGTATTTATGATAAAAATTAATAATGAAGAAATTCTAACCGTTATAGACGGGATAACTTGGGCAGGGTCTAAAGACAGTGCAGTAAGAACTTTAGACTTTAAATTTTTATATAATCCTTTAAAAGCAGATATACCAAAATATCAGGTACAAACTCACGACAAAGTAGAATATAGTGAGCCACTTCTGGACGAACAGGGGCAGCCTAAAAGAAATAGTGAAGATAAAATCATATATAAAACCTTATTTTTGGGTTATATAACAAAGCTTGATTACAATACTGATGATGATGTGATTTCTGTTTCTTGTGTTGACCTTATGAGTTATTTAAAACGCTCAAAATGCGTTAAAAGATTTCGAGGTACACTTAACCAGATTGCAAATGAAATTTGTGGAGCATTCGAGCTAAAAAGCGGGATAAATGTTGATAATACCCATGTACATAATATCGTTTCTACAGGAGATAAAACATATTATGATATTCTTTTTATCGCATGTAAATCTATGTGGAAAAATTTTAATTTATATATGGACGGTATCACATTAAAACTTGCAGAGCATACATCTCAAGGAACATATAAAATCGGTTATAATATTCGTTCATCTTCATTTAGTCAAGATATATCGGAAATTATTACTAAAGTTTTAATAGTTGATAATGAGGGAAATTTGATAAAACCGATAGAGAATACAGAATTACGGGAAAAGTACGGACTATTTCAAGATATTTACAGCTACAATAAAGAAATAAAAAATAATGTTTCAGAAGCCGAAAAACAAATTAAACCACCTGTAAACAATGCTTTTATTGTCTGCGATAATGATAATAATTGTATCAGTGGAAGATATATAAAAGTTTTAGAGCCTGTTACTCAAAAAGATTTCGGATTTTTTGAAATTCAAACAGACAGTCATACAATAGGCGCAGACAGTTCAATGCAATTAGAAATTAAATTTATTTATAACACAAGTGAAATGGAAGGTGTGGAAAATTACCTTATCCAATAAACACCTTTTTTAATTGCTTTACTGCCATCATCATATTGTATTTCAGTATAACTTTCACCGTTAATTCTAACGATTGAAGTTTTTACGGGGTTATAATAATCTCTATAATGACCTGCATTTTTAACACCGGTTCTTTCATCTTTATCATCACAACTATTATAGAAAGAACAACCCAACGGGTGATATTCTTTTGCTTCTGCGATTACAGGCAAAAACATACATATTAATGTTAATAACAAAACAAATTTTTTCATTTTTCAATCCTTTCAATAATATAACGAATGAAAATAATTTTTGTTCATTTTGTCTTAATTATAACTCTTTTCTCAATATTTCTCAAGTGCCCGTTTCGCAGATTGTTACAATATCTTTAAAGGAGAAAATATGTCACAAGCAGGCGAATTCTGGAAAAATGTCAGAGAACAAGCAAAAACTGTTAATCAAGCCCCCGTTATGATTGGACAGGTTGCTACGCTTGAACCATTTGTGATAAATTTTCAAGGTGTAGAAATTGGTGCATCCTACGGCGATAATATCTATATTAATAACCTTTTGCTTGATGAAAATATTAACCTTGATGTCGCTTCTATGGACAGCGCCCAGACGATTAACCCTGCTTTGTGGCAAGCTGACAATTCGCCAACATCAAACGTTGAAATATCAGGAACACAAAAGCAGTTTTTAACCGATTTTTATAACTGGTTCAAAGCTTTTCATAACAGATTTATATTACACATTGATGACTATGTTGCGGTGCAAAGATTAGGCAATAATACATACTTGATTTTGCAGAAAGTAGGTAAAAATGAGCAGTAATTTTGCATTTATACCTACAACATTAACAGGCCAAACGCAGGTTTATGAACCTGCGGAGTTACCCGTTTTTAAAGAGCTTGCCTTTGACTTTGAAACGGGACAACTCAAAACGACAGGCGGGCAGTACTATTATGTTGAAAAAAACGAAGCTTTAAAGGTTTGGATATGGAAAGCATTAAACGCAAGCCGTTTTACATATTTGGCTTACTCGCCTGATTATGGCAATGAAATTTACACTCTTGTAGGGCGATATTTGGCAAAACAATTACTTTATTCAGAGCTTAAAAGAATGATTGAAGAAGCTTTGTTGTGTAATCCATATATAACAAGCCTTACAGACTTTGAAATTAAACAGGAAGGCGCAAAAGTAATTTGTACTTTTGCGGTTAATACAATTTACGGAAGTGTAGCGCAAGCATACACTTATGAATAGTGAAAGGACTAAAATGTCAACTCAAGAAGATATTCAAGAACGTATAAGCGATAGGTTAAAGATTGATGCAAACCTTTTAGAGGGCGGATTTGCTCAAGACATTATCGGCTCTGTTGCTTATGAACTCGCAAACATTAAAGATACAGAAATTGACACAATCGCTGACAGATGTTTTGTCGCAACGGCGCAAAATGAAGATTTGGACAATGTCGGCAACGATTACGGATTGCCGAGACGTGAAAGCGAGGCGGCAATTGTCTATCTTGAAATAACAGGCGAGCAATACGCAGAAATTAATCAAAACGTAAAAGCTATTTATAACAACCTTGTTTATACTGTTCAAGAATATAAAAAGATTAATTCATCAGGTGTTGCGACAGTTCGCGCTAAATGTGAAACTTTAGGAACTATCGGAAATGTACCGGCAAACACAATTAACCAGTTTTTAACCGATTATCAGGGGTTAAGGACGGTTAACAACCCTGAACCTGCTTATGACGGTTTTAACCGTGAAGATGATGAGGTATACAGACAGCGGATTTTAGACTACCTCGCAGAAGATGCGACAAATGCAAATGAAGCACAGTATGAAAAATGGGCGCGTGAAGTTGTAGGAGTTCAAAAAGCTGTTATTAAATCCGCCGAGGTTATGGGCGCGGGTAATGTCGGCGTATTTATCTCCGCGATTGATGCACAGGTTTCAGAAGATTTAAAACAATCCGTATATAACCATATAAACGAAGTACAGCCGATTAATGCAACAGTTATTGTGAATTCACTTAACTACGTTGCTATTGATGTTGTGGCTAATGTTGTTTTAAAAACAGATTACGAACCTGTTGATGTTCAAGATGAACTCGAAATTAAGTTGAAACAATATTTGCCGACAGTTGATAAAGCAGTGTCTTACTTCAAAGTATCAGAGCTTTTATTTGACTGTTCAGGTGTTGAGGATGTTATCGAATACACTTTAAACGGTCAAAGCAGTTCGATAAACATTGAAGATACTGATTACCCTGTTATTGGTGAAATCACAATAACTAACAATACAAGTAAATCACGCGCAAGAAGGAAGTAAAAAATGCCGATTTATGATAACGAACACTTACCAAAACACGTAACGGATATTATAGGGATTAAAGACATTTTGCTTGCGATTGACCCTGAAATACAGCTTATGCGTGATGATATTTCTTCACTTATAAAAGAGCTGTACGTAAAAACTACGGACAAATTTATTACGCGTTGGGAAAAGGATTTTGGGCTTTCTTATGATGCTTCTTTGACTTTACAGCAACGCAGACAAAGGATTTTAAACAAGCTTGCGCGTAAAAAGACTTTGACGTGGAAAAACTTGCGGTTATTAATTCAAAACAACCTCGAAAAACCACAAATTTATATTATCAACGATAGTGGTAATTATCACTTTAGAATTATTGTGCAAGACCCGAATTATCAACAGATGGAAAAAGCGGTTAAGACAGCAAAGCCCGCTTATTTAACCTTTGATATTGTTGTAACCGAATATTTCAGACGTTGCGGAACGTTTGTATGTGGCACAGAACCGTTATAATTGCCCGATTTGCAATATTTTATGATGTTCTTAAGGAGATTTTTAAATGGCATATATAAAAAATGACTGGAAAGACCAATCAGTTGAAAGACCTAAAACATATGAAATGACTAACAACCCTGATGGGTCTGTTACTCTTATTGATAGTTTCGGACTGGTGAACGAACTCGGAACACCTGTAAATGCTGATAATATGAACCGTATTGAGGAAGGTATCGCAGGGTGTGATTTGCGTAAGTATAACTTACTTGAAACCTATGAAAAAGGTGAATGGGTTACAGGTGTTGTCGATGATGTAAAAGGCATTTATGAGAGCCTTGTTAGTAATAACTACGGTAATTCTTTGACTGATACGGAAAAGTGGCAAAAGGTTGAACTTGGCGGTAGTAACTCTGGCTCTGGTCTGTCCCTTTTCACCCTTATACAACAAGACCATATTCTAAGCTTTGAAGAAAGTATGGGCTATGCACAGCTCGGCACATATGTCTGCTCTATGGGTGTATCAGGCTCTCGCTACGGTTACCCCGACTTTGTGAACAAGTGTATTGAGGAGATGAAAGCGGGTACTGCAACACAGGTTACACTGGGTTCAAACACCGTTACAATGTACCAAAACGCTAACGGGCATATTTACTACGATATTGCCAATAAGTCTGTTGTTGATGCAATATATGCAGATACGGGCATAGCGTGGTATTACGGCGTGGATAAGGAAAACCAGAGGGTATTTATACCATATCCTAGCGCTAATCGTAGGAAATTAATAAAAAAAGAAACAAATGGCACAGCGTTTTGCAATATATATTCTGATGGCTGGTGTGAACAGGGGCGATCTAATATAAACTTTGCCAAGAAGGATAGCTATACATATTTACGTTCTTTCAAAGATGATACATATTTGCTACTTGTAACAAAAGGTGGCTGGGGGGACGGTAACGAACGCAGTGACCAAGGTATTACCGCAAAAACAGTATCAAGTTTTACTTATGGGAACACAGGTTCTAAGGCAGAGTTTGGGTCTTTCCTTGCATGTGGTTATCTTGCTAATGCCGAAGGAATATCAAAAAGTATAAAACCTGATTATTCTTATATGATTGTTGGCAACACATCCGAAGTAACCAATGTTACAACTACTGTACCTGCAGATGAGGTTATGACACAGTTAAATAAAGTGTCTGATGAGGTTTTGAACAGGGTTAAGATAGACGGTAGTAATGCAGAGTTTCCATATATTACTGACACATATGTGAATGGCACAAGTGGCTATATTATTTACTCTAACGGATATTGTGAACAATGGGGAAAAATCGCAAGAACGGAGCAACAACAAAACGTAACCTTGTTAAAACCATATAACAATACTAACTATAATATTTTCTTTCAAGGTTACAATGCATCTGCCAATACAGATTATAGACCTATACTGTCGTATGAGGGAAATAAAACAACATCCAGCTTTATTTTTAACTGCTATACAGGTATAGCAGGGGCATATTGGAAAACCGCAGGATATATTGGTTCAAACCGCGACTCTAACGCAAGTACGTCATAAACAGTAAAAGGAGAATATATGAGTTATAAACTTGAAAAACCATATAAAGAGAATGACAGACTCGATTTTATAGTCAAATACAACCACGAGCAGGGGTTACACGTTCACGAAACAGAAAGTGCATTGTATGCACTTGAAGCGTGGGAAAAACTCGAAGGCGACACGGTTATTGACAACAGAGAAGAATACGAACAAGAACAAGCCATTCTCGAACGCGAAAGGATTAGTAAATTGTCTTTGACAAAACGTGAGGTATTCCTTGCGTTGTACAGAAATAAAGGCATTACGCCCGACGCTTTACGTGCTCAAATCACCGACCCCGAGGCGTTGATTGAGTTCGACTTTGCGGAAAATTATTTCAGAGGCAATCCGCTTATAGATAAAATCGGTATTATGCTCGGTTATTCTATGGAAGATTTAGACCATCTGTTTGAAACGGGTGAATTGCCTGAAAAGGTTGATAATGAAACCCCTCCTAACCTCCCCTTAGAAAGTGGAGGAACAAAGGGAGAAACAGAACAGGATACCACAGAAGTAGAAACTTAGCAATTAGCCAAGTGGATATAAATAATCAAACCCTCTCTCTAACTCTCTCCCTAGGAGAGAGGACAAAAAAAGAAAGGAACAAATGAGAGTACAACCATCACCGCCAAATAGCCCGACATTCGGGTATTCACATCAAATCAAAACACTGTACAAAAAAGGACAGTTCCCGCAGGTGCGCTGGGGCATTTATGGCGAGCGTTTGACACAAAAGAACGTGACGTTGGAACACCTTCACCCGATATCCCAAGGGGGTAAAACCGAACTGGGCAACCTTGCACTTACAAGCAGAGAGATGAACAACAAACGCGGTGACAAACCTCTTAGGGATTTCCTGAATTTAACCACAATGGCTAAATATCTTGAACAGTTCAAAAACCTTAAAGTAAAAGGGTTTGACGGTAACGAATACATCAAAAAAATACTTGAAAATATAGGAGTAATACTATGAAGAAATTTTTGTCTTTCGCGTTCGTGATAATGTGCTTTTGCGCTCAAGACGTGGTTTTTGCTGAAACTGATACGGAGCAGGGTCAGTATCTTTCGGATACTAAAGCAGTAATTGCAATACAAAAGCAACCCTCACAAGACAGTAATCAGAAGCAGACCGTTAGTAATATCCGATGGTCGATTGTGGTTCAGGTACAAGGAAAGGCTGTTGATAAGCCCGATAATGACAATCAGTAGCATTGGTATAATAGTTGTAGTAAAGCTTTAACCGCTCATCTATATGATGAGTTCAAGACAGGGGGAGAAATCCCCCGCTTGCGAAAGGAAAAAAATGCGTAAATGTTGGTATAAAGACAAAAATCTTGCAATATTTTTTGATAGAACACCTGACGTAAGAATACGCTATGCGTTACCTTCTATGACGGAATTTGAAAAAAAATCAATAAAAAAATATCCGTTTATGAATAGTGCGGATTTACGCGTAAGATTAGAAGACCGTAAAAAGAAAAAAGAATATTGTTTTAGTATACCAAAAGGTTATATGTTTGACGGCGCAAGTATACCGCAAGTATTTTGGCGTATTATCGGATCCAATACAGACAACAGATTTTTAATCGGTGCGTTAATTCACGATACATTGTGTGAGAACAAAGAATATGTCGAAAATGACCGATATTTCGCTGATAAAGTATTTGAACGGCTTTTATACGTTGCAGGTGTACCCGCATTCAAACGTTGGCTCATGTTTCATTCTGTTGATAATTGGCAAAAATTTTGCAAGTGGGAGAAGAAATGAACAAATTTCTAACCAAAGAAAACATAATTATTTGCGTAGTGGTGTTTTACACCATAATTCAATCAAACTATTTCGCAACAAAATTAGACCTCGCAAACGTGAAACTTGAAATGGCACAGCTTAAAAACGAACTTAAAGACTATTCCGACACACAAGACAAAGAAATTTTAAAAGATTTAGATAATAAATACCAGATGATACTTACAAAATTGGATAAATTAAAATAACTGGATTGCCACGTCGTTTACACTCCTCGCAATGACAAAAAGGAACTAATATGAAACGAATAATCATACACTGGACAGCAGGCGCAAGTTCGCCAAACGCTCACGAAAAAGAATGTTACCATTACCTTATTGACAGCCTTGGCAAGGTTACCAACGGTAATTATAAGCCCGAAGATAACGAAAATGTACAAGACGGTAAATACGCACAGCATACAGGCGGTGGCAACACCGGCTCAATCGGTCTAGCTTTATGCGGTATGTATGGCTACAAAAGCCGTCAAAATATCGGTAATTACCCGTTAACAAAGGTTCAATGCGAACGTTGTTTTAAACTTATTGCCGAATTATCCAAAAAGTATAATATTTCTATCAACCCTCAAAATGTTATGACACATTATGAGTTTGGCAAATCACACCCGAATACCTCAAGCGCAGGCAAAATTGATATTACTTTCTTACCGCCTTACAGCTACTTGACCGCTGATGAAATAGGTAACTTTATCAGAAATAAAGCTAAGTGGTATTTAAAACAAGCGTAGGTTTTCTTCTTTCTATCAAGACAAGGCATCTTTGCCTTTTTTCTTGATAGCACAAAAAGCTCAATCCTTAAATAAAACTCTTACTACCCTGTCAGAAATGACGGGGATTTTTTTGCCTATGCTACTTTTTCGGTCATTGATAAGAATTTCAGGTTATACCGACACATTATTTGTCGCCAGTTCTCCTGTTCCTCATCAGTTAGCATAAGCATCTCCGTGAGTTCTTCCAAAGGACTTTTTTCGTTTACTTTGTTCTCTCCGAAACCGTATCGTTTTGCCATAGTTTACCTCCCTTTGACATTTTATAACGCAAGAAGCTTTGACTTTAAATCTTTCCACGATTGAGTAGGTGGTGTGGATGTTTCCGCATCCTGTTTTCTTTGTTCAATAAGTAGCTTTGTTTCTTCAATTTGTTTTGCAAAAAATCTGTCTGATGCCTCTTTTGCTTTAAAATCTGCTATGATTTTATCAGCCAAACCGTTACGCTTTAAGTAGTTGATGTATGCGGTTACGTTCTTAGCATTGTGTTTCTCTGCATAGTCTTTTAGAATTTTGAAATCATCAACACTTGTTGGTTTATTTAGTTCCTTTTTTTGTTCTATAACATGAGCTGTCTTTTTGATAGGTTGTTCATTATCTTTTTGATGTGTTTCATCTGTCATATTGTTTTGTTGAAATGTAGCCTCGCCAGACACGATTTTTGACGTAAAACGATAATGTAGGGTATATTTTCTTTCGGAAATGATTAAATGCTCTTTATGGAGCTCTGAGATGGCTCTCGTTACACTTACCTCTGAAACCCCTAATTTTTCTGCAATTGTTTTTTGTTTTGGAAAAATAAATTCCTTTTTGGGGTTATAACAATCACATAAATACAATAAAACCAACTTTGCCACAGGTTTTAAATTGTATTGTGACAGATTGTTAAGTACATTTTTACTTAACTCAAATTGGCTAAAGCCATGACATGACATGCTTTTAACCTGTTTTCTCTCTTTTTGCATACACTTTCTCCCTATTTTTTTGTATCCCAACTATTGCCTTTAGGAAGATAGTTTGCTATAATAAAAGTGTTCAAGTTTTATTAAGGCTTTTGGTTCTTCCAAAGGTCTTTTTTAATATTTAATTTTGTAAAGACATTTCCATGCCTTTCTTGCATCATGTTATCAAGCATGGTATTGTTTTGTCAAGAGTATTATAAAACGGTTCAAAACGTGACAATGACACGGTTTGAAACGGTTTCAAAAGGGTGTTAAGAGATATGGAAAGATTGTACAGTTATGATGAATTAGCAAGTGTTTTAGGGTGCACAAGAACAGCTATTGCAAAGAAAGTAAAACCTGACGAAAATAACCCAAGTGTTGAACGTTATAAAAACCGTTACAAGGTGGTTATAAATGAGGGTAAAAAATGCATTCTGATTGATGATGAAGGACTTGAACAAGAAAAATCAAAATCCAGAGGTTTTAAAAACGTTTCACAAAACAGTGTTGAAACCTCTGAAACACAATCATCTAACGACGTTCACCCTATTGCACCAATTCAAAAAATTGAAACAGTTTCAGATGTTACAGAACGTTACATGGATAAGTTTCTAACGTTACAGCAACATATGTATAACCAAATACAGGATAGAGACAAACAAATTTTATTGTTATCTGTTAACGAAAAACAAAAGGAAGATGTTTATTTACAGACAGAAGCAGAGAATAAAAAGATAAAAGAACAATATAACGTTATGGAGAAAAAATATAACGTTGCAATGAATGTTATAAAAGGTTTTGTAACGTTAGTATTAATTTGTATAACAGGTTTTATAACTTTTAACCTAGGTTCTAAAACAGTTTCACAGCCTGTCGCAAACGGTTCTGAAACGGTTACAAACGTTCAAGAACAGGTTACACAACCAGTTAAACCAGTTCAACGTAAAAGATAACCCCGCGGGGGTGTGGGGACACTGATGGAATTACATCCGGTCAATTTTCATATACCGCCCCACTCGGTTTCTAATCAGCGCAAGAGGTAGTTATTGTTTTTTCCATAAGGTGCCATTGGGAAGTTGTAAATACTGCCCTTTAATTTGTGACATTGGAATATTGTAGCAATAACTTTCGTATCCTAGCATTGTACCAAACCAACCTAATGTAGCACCAAGTATAAAAACAATTAATAAACCTGCAAACAGTTCTGTATCCATTTTTATTTCCCATCCTTTCTGTCTAATTTTTCCATAATTCTATATTATTATGATATTTTTTTAACCCATGAAGAATTACACTCCGTCGTAGGAAATTGGGCTTAAATATATCATTGCATAGGATATAGTCATCACCGTCATATATGATTGGTAAACCATTAATAAACAACGTATACCCTTGTTTAAGCTTTTTTATAATGTGACGAAATTTCATTTTCCATCCTTTCTAATTGTCTTTGTACTTTTTGTTTTCTGATTTCGTCAATCTGCTTGCTAACGCCTGCAAGACTTATAGTGAACTGGTCGAGCATTACCTGAACATCTGCCATTTCCTCAATGATGTTATTCCTGTCAAGCTTTGTAAGCGCTACAATCAACTCTGCGCATTCTTGAATAAGTTGTTTGCGTTGCTCGACAATTCCGTAGTGGTTAAAAATCCTTGCGCAATCTCTAGCGTATTGTTCGTTCATTTTTATCTCCTCTAAATGGTGTAGTCCTGAAAAGCATGAAATAGTCATGTTTTCGGCTTCCTTGTGTAGTGCGTATTTATGTTAAGTTTTGTAACGTAGTGTTAGGTATAGATAATATATATTATGTAAGAAGGCTATTTTAACGTTAAATTATCCTTTCTGTGCATTTAATTGCAAATTCATCATTGCTGGCAAGCTCTAAGAAGTATAAATACACTGCGTGATATTCAACTAGGCTTAAAATCTCTGCGAACGCCTGTATACATTCAGTTCTTGCAGTCATCAAGGGTATTACTTTGTCTTGATATGATGTTAAATCAAGTTGACCGTCTTTAATATTGGTACCTATCGATTTGATATGTTTAGCAGGGTTCATAAAATCCTGCCAGTCATTGAGCATTTTGTGAATATCTTCCGCTAATTCTCTCAAATCTTGTGAAGTAAATTCAAGTTCGTGTTTATAATTCTGTGCTTTTTTCTTGATGTGTCTGTGAATTTCTTCTTTAAGCAGTAGTATTTGCATCTTGTGAAATTTGAATTTATTATATTGATTAGATGCTATCAAATCGCGCAGGG
>JAMPCZ010000002.1:0-8429 GCA_023665935.1 Muribaculaceae bacterium
TACCAATAAAATACATTATGTATAAATTTATGCTATAATTCCACTATGGTAAAACAAACATCCGAAGGTTACATAATTAATATTAGAATTTCTCCGAACGCAAAGAAAAACGAAATTATCCGCGATGGCGAAATTTTTAAAATAAAAATTACAGCCCAGCCGATAGACGGTAAAGCTAACAAGGCTTTAATAGAATTTCTCTCAAAAAATTTTAAAATTCCAAAAACATCTATAAAAATTTTAAAAGGTGAAACTTCAAAAGAAAAAACTATTCTTTTACGCACACAAGACGAAGAAAAGTTAAATTTACTTAACAAAACTTTTTCACAATAGCAAAAAAAATTTTTCACCGGCTTATAATATAGTGAAGGAGAAAGTATGGTATCAGTAAACAGAATAAATAATATATCTTTTAAAGGTTTAGACTCAAGAAACAAACGTAATTTCAGCGAACCTCGTACTGATTTCAAAAGTGATAAACATTTAACTTGTAAGGACGAATATATCGACAAAAGGTTAAAAGAACAAGAACAAAGTATCAAAAAAGCTTTAGATAAGCAAAATGCGTTGATTGGTTCATCTCTTGTTGCAATGATAAATTATCTGAACGGTGATTCCGATGCAAATTCAACAAGAAAACTTATCCAAAATAAACTTATTAAAAAACCTGAAGAAAGGATGATTGAGATATAATGAATATTCAAAAATTAAACCCGTTCGGTTACGAAGCAAAAACCGAAAAAGGAAATACCTATAAAAAATCAAACATTGGAGTTATTGGGGCTGCTGTCATGGGCGCAAGCAGTGTTGCCGCATACTCATCTAAAAACAAAATAGTTAAAGCTTTTACAACAGCTTCCATTTTAGATACTATCGAAGAACTGGCTAAATGTAAAATTTCGCCAAAAATAAAACCAGTAATTTTAGGCGTTTGCACAATTGCTGATATCGTTGGCGGATTTTGGTTAGGTGCACAACTTGACAAGATCCTAAACAAACAAACAGCAGCAAAAGCCGATGCCGCGGCTGAAGCTAAAGCTAAAACCGTAAACACAGAAGCTTAAACACTTTACAAATCCGAAATTTTATGATATAAAAGACAAAAAGGAATCAAAATGACTCAAAACTTTTTACAAAAACATCATAAACACAATCATATCGACCTGAAGGGGTTGTGGGATTGATGATGCGCTTGTAAAAATAATAAAATTTCAATTCTTAAAAACAACTTCTTCAGGATATTACAAAGCGAAGAAGTTGTTTTATTAGTAAAAGAATTGAGGTTAAAAGAAAATTATGACAATAACAAGTATAATATCCGCTATCGGAAATAACAGTACAATTTACCCGTTACTAGTGCGCGACTGCTTTATTGAAGCACCGTCAAAAATTCTTATTGCAAGAAAAGAAAACATGAAAGAATCCCGCGAAATTGCAAATGAAGCAACCCGCGAAAGATTCATCGACGAATACGTAACATCAGCAATTTGGCTGGGCGGAATCCCCGCAACAGAAGCAATTGTTGACAAGTTTATTACTAAAAAAGGCTACAAGCCCGGGGTAAATTTAAACCTATTTAAAGCAGAACAATCAACCCCTTCAAAAAGAATTAAAAAAGTCTGCCAAGGTATAGATTATAATATCAAAAAATTTGGCTCTATGACACAAAAAGATGTTCAAGAAGCTGTTGCAGACTTAATCAAAGTTAAAAACAACAAATCTGTATTTGAAGGACTGCTCACAAAAAAATTCGCAGCCGCAACAATTATTCCGACTGTTATTATGGGATTTGTACTACCGCCGCTTAACTTTGCATTAACAAGAAAACTTCGCAAACAAAATGCCGCCAAGGCTGATAACACAAACAACACCGCAAACTTACGCCAACGTCCTACATTCAGTGAATTTACAGACGGCAAAGTCACATTCACCGGAGCTAATCTAGTATCAACAATAGCAAACCTTAGAACAGTTGACAAAATGGCAATCGCAGACGGCGGCTTAACAGTAGGCAGAGTATCAACTTCAAGAAACAAAGATGAAGCTTATATGAATGCTTTTAGGATGACAGGTTCTATTATTCTGAACTTTGTAACCCCGGCTTATATTGCTAAAGGATTGGATAAACTTGCAAAAACACTGTTTAAAGTAAACGTAGACCTTGATCCGCTGGTATTGGATAATAAAAAGCTCACAGAAGCTATCCAAAATGGAACCATAGAAATTCCAAAATCAGGCAAGGCTAAAGTTTTATTTGATTTTATTGATTCAAAACCTCAAAGTTTATTCTCTCAGGCTGCTCAAAAAATGAAAAAAATCAGCTATTTGGAATCAGGAATTCGTGATCCAAGAAAGTTTGTAGACCTGAAAGATTTGCGCAAATTCAGACATGAATTTGAAAATTTCGTAACAAACGCTGCAAAATCAGGAAATGTAGAAAAATTTGCAAGAAAAGCTAAATTCGTCAAAGGGTTTAATACTCTTGCAAATATCGGAATCTCAAGCTTCCTGCTGGCTGTTGCACTGCCAAAAGCCCAATACCTGTTTAACAAAGCTGTAACAGGTTCTTACCTTGACCCTGGGCTTGTAAAAAAGAACTAGCAAAAAAGATTTTTACAAGTTTTGATATAGTGGAATTCGGAAAGGTTTTAAGTATGCAAATTTCCCCAAAATCAAATAATTTAAATTTTGGATACAAAGCAGCAATAGACATAGGGGCAAGCGTATCTGGAGGAAGCTTCAAAATAAAACTATTTAACAATGGCTTAATCATTGACGAATTTTCAAAACATTTAAGTCCCGGCGGGGTAAAATCCTCTAATGAATTTATTGAGAGGATTACTGATAGCATTGATTTTGCGGCTAAAATGGCAAAAAATGCAACTGAAAAACTCTCCGACACAAAAGAAAGAAAACTTGAATCAATAAATATTTTTATTGCAGGACGCCCGGAAAAACAAAATGAAAATTCATACATAATAAACAGAATCAGAAACATAAGAAGCACAGAAACCGGAGAAAGTCTTAAGGATGTTGACTTTACAAGTTTAAGCGCAAAATTTGACAGCAGCGTTTATGTTTTTAACGATATGATAGGAGCAGCCTGCGCAGGTTTACAACGACAACCGATGGAAGGTAATTCCGCAATGTTTATAACAACAGGCGGAGGATTTGGAGTAAGTCACATCAAAAAAATAAAACTTGATGGGAAAGATTTTTTCCAAATAACCGAATCTCGTGACGGCAGACAACTTTTAGAAGGGAAACCGCTGGAAGAATACGGAGCCTCTGTCCCTGCGCTAATAAAAAACTATTTTAAACATCAAAATATCTCGGAAAGTACAGTACAAGAACTCGTCGATATAGGAGATGCCAGAGTTGTTCTTCACGAAAACCCAACACTTATCAACAAATACGGACTCGACATTTCTCCAAAAAACACATTATTTGCGCTAAAAAGATATATTGAGGCAATTTCTCACGCTATAAAATTAAGAGCTGAGGAGGGGTTAGATACAGTACTTATGTCCGGGAATTTAATTTCGGGCATAAATGAATATTTAATGAGAAATTCAAAAATGTTTGGTAAACAATACACTGATTTAGAAAAGTTAATCAGTGAACGAATTTCAAAACCAATAAAAATTCACATAATAGAAGGAATAAAAGACAATTGTGACGGCGCAATGTTTTTAGAAAATAAAGTTACAAAAACACAAATGTCACAAGAAAGAGGGCTGCCCGTAATGTCTTTACTGGTAAGGAAATAAAGCTGCATATGAATTCCAAAATCCGCAGTTCATGGTGACATATTATAGTATTTGGCATTTTCTATATGAATCCGCAATTTACCCCTATACAAAAATCAAATTACATGATATTATGTAAACAGATGTAGTAGGAAATATTTTTTGAACATATATGCAATGAATTTATTTAAAAGTAAAAACTAAATAAAGCGCGCGGGTAGGATATATGTACCCGGCATTGCGTGTATTATAAAAAAATAGAAAAGGATAAGGTATTACTTTATGGTATTAACAACCTTGTTAGTTGTTGCGGCTATTGCGGTAATGGTTTTAGCTGCTGCGCTAATTATTCAAAAAAACAAAGTAAAGAATGCCCTTGAGTCTATCGAAAAAGACAAAAAATCTCTACAAGACAAAGAGAAAATTCTTTACAAAGAGGCAAAAATCAAAGCCGTTGAGGAGCTTCAAGAAGACAGAGAACAATTAAACGAAGAAGAAAGAGAACGCAGACAAGAACTTGCAAGACAAGAACAAAAACTGGCAAAAAGAGAGGATATGCTTGAAGATAAAATTCAAGAATATACAGAAAAAGAAATCCAAACTCAGAAAAAATTAGACCAATTATTAGAAAAAGAAGATTATTTAGCAGAACTTGTACAAAAACAAACCGAGGAACTTGAAAGAATTTCCGGAATGTCTTGCGAAGATGCAAAAAGAACCTTATTAGACCAATTAAAAAACGATTTAGCTCAAGAGCAAATGCAGCTTATTCGAGAAAATGAAGCTAAAATAAAAGAGATTTCATTAGAAAAATCAAAAGAAATTTTATCCACAACAATGCAGCGTTGCATGATTGAACAAGTTGTAGAAACAACAGTTTCAGTAGTAGGTTTGCCTAATGACGAAATGAAAGGACGTATTATCGGCCGCGAAGGTCGTAATATCAGAGCATTAGAAACCTTAACCGGTGTAGATTTAATTATTGATGATACCCCGGAAGCCGTTGTATTATCAAGCTTTGACCCGGTAAGACGTGAAATTGCAAAGCTGACTTTGGAAAAACTCATCGTTGACGGAAGAATCCATCCTGTCAGAATCGAAGAAATGGTTGAAAAAGCCCGAGAAGAAATTGATAAAAAGATTTGGTCTGAGGGTGAAAACGCAGCATTAGAAATGGGTGTTATGGGCTTGAATAAAGAGCTTATAAAAACACTGGGAAGACTTTACTACAGAACAAGCTACGGGCAGAATGTATTGAAACACTCACTTGAAGTCGGACATATTGCCGGTATGCTTGCCGCTGAACTCGGTGCAAACGAAAAAATTGCTAAACGCGCAGGTTTATTGCACGATATAGGAAAAGCAGTTGACCAAACCCAAGAAGGTACACATATTCAACTGGGGGTAGAAATAGCTTCAAGATACGGCGAAAAACCTGAGGTTATTCACGCGATAGAAGCGCACCACGATGATGTTGTCGCTAACACAATAGAAGCCGTATTGGTTAAAGTTGCTGATGCAATATCAGCAGGCAGACCGGGTGCAAGACGCGATACCTTAGAAATTTACATTAAACGTCTTCAAAAAATCGAAGAAATTGTAAACAGTTACGAAGGTATCAAACAATCATTCGCAGTTCAAGCAGGACGTGAAGTCAGAATCATTGTTCAAGCTGAAATGTTTGACGATATGGCTTCAGGAAAACTTGCTCGCGATGTTGCAAAACGTATTGAAAACGAGCTTGATTACCCTGGTCAAATCAGAGTAACTGTTGTTAGAGAATTCAGAACGACTGAAATCGCAAAATAAAATAAATTTTGGCAAAGCTCCAATTTTTCTTGGAGCTTTGCTATAAAATATCAGGAATCAAATATGACAAAAGAAATAATAAAAATTATATTTTTCGGAGATATTGTAGGAAAACCCGGCAGATATGCTGTCAGGGATTTTTTGGCAAACACCTGCGAAAATTATGATTTTGTTATAGCTAATGTTGAAAACGCATCCCACGGGTTCGGATTAACCGAAAAAAATTACAACGAATTTAAAGAATATGGAGTACACGCGATGACCTGCGGCAACCATATTTGGGATAAGAAAGATATTTATACATACATCGACACAGCGGACTGCCTGATTAGACCTATAAACTATCCGAAAGGAACAAAAGGCGTCGGAAGCAGAATTTTTGATATGGGGGACTTCAAAATCGGCGTGATTAATGTCCTTGGCAGAGTATTTATGAATCTTGTAGATTCACAATGGGAAATGGTCACAGAAGAGATAAAAAAAATAAAAGAAGTTACTCCGATTGTAGTTTTAGATTTTCACGCAGAAGCAACCGCCGAAAAAATATGTTTCGGCAAATATTGTTCAGAACTTGGATTGAGCGCGTTTTTTGGAACTCATACTCACGTACAAACCGCGGATGAAAACATTACAAACGGGATGGCATACATTACGGATGCCGGATTTTGCGGAGCTTCAGACGGAGTAATAGGAATGGAATACCAAACCTCACTATCAAGATTTTTGACCTGCATTCCTGAGCGTTACGATGTTGCAGAGGGCAAGAGCACTCAAGTTTGCGCCGTTGAAGTTGAAATAGATTCAACCTCAGGTAAAGCCCTGGCAATTAAAAGAATTTTAAGTAGAATAGATAATATAGAAGAGGAAAGTAAAAGTGAGGAAAAAGTCTGATTTACATATCCACACATATTTTTCGGACGGAGTTTTTTCGCCTGAAAAAATTGTTGATACTGCACTTGACGTCGGCTTAGAAGTTATCGCAATCACGGACCACGATAACATCCTGGCGTACGATGTCGCACAAAATCATATCAAAAAGAATCAACTTCAAGACAAAATCGAAATAATCCGCGGGGTTGAGATTAATACCCTGCACAAAAATTATGAAGTCCATATTTTGGGATATTTCACAGATCCGACAAACAGTGACTTTTTGGAGCTGATAAAAACCCAGCAGCAGGCAAGAATCAAGCAAACTAAAGAAATTATTGCACTTCTTGCCAAAAAAGAAGGGATAAAAATAAAATTTGAAGATGTAAAAAAACTTGTTGCAGAAGGCGGCAGTATCGGACGCCCGCACATAGCAAGAGCAATAACATCAGCAGGCGGAACCAACAATATTATGGATGCGTACGCAAAATACATCCATGATGATTCTCCGGTATACATTCAAAGAAAAACCGTCACCCCGTTTGACGCGGTAGAAATAATATATGATGCAGGCGGAATACCTGTTATTGCCCATCCACACGACTTGGATATCGCAGAATCATTAATAAAAGAATTGATGGCATACGGTCTTCGCGGAATTGAAGCTTATCACAGAAAACACTCTCCTGCTTGTGTTGAATATTTCTCATCAATGGCAGAAGAGCTTGGATTGATAGTTACCGGAGGTTCAGACTTCCATACACCAAATATCATGAACGGGCAAATTATCTTGGGTAAAAACTTCATCCCAGAGTGGGTTTACGAAAAACTTACAGAAGAAAAAAAACGTATCGATATGGCATAAAAGTCTTCATGTCCTCCCCTGGAGGGAGGACCAAAATCTTTTGATTTCGAGGTGGGGGATAAACACGCACCTATCAGCTTACAAAGAGGGTTTGAGAGAGGAATAAAATGAAAAAACATTTTTGGAAAATTGAATACTCGATTACAACATTTGTAATTTTCGCAATAATACTGTTATTGCTGCCAAGCAGTTTCATTACGTCAAAAAAAGCCTCTTACATTTCGCGCTGGAACGAAACATTTAACAAAATGGATTACATCTTTACCGCAATGATAGCGCAGGCGGATTCGGAAATTCTGAAAAGCATGAAAAAAGCGAAATCTAACGATGAGCGCGAGCAGTTGATGATTAAACTGGTCAAACCTTATATGCGGATTTCGGAAAACGACGAGCTACAAAAACGTTACGAGCCGCACTATATGAACGGAACAAAAGTGCCGCCCCAAGACAAATACTATTTTGATAAATTCTATGTCAGCGAAAATAATATAATCGTTGGAATAAAAGACATAATTGATGATGATATTTTTCATCCGGGATTTATTATGATGTTTGATATGAACGGGATTAATGCTCCAAATACCTGGGGAAAAGATATCTACGGAATAAGTATCTATAAAGACGGAAAAATTCGCCCTCTCGGTTACGACGACAATATTGAAACACTGAAAGAAGACTGTTCCGAAAAAGGAAGCGGGGTAACATGCTCGCACTACTACAGAATCGGCGGGGACTTTAACGAATAAGAGGTAAAACGTCATCCTAAGCAACGCGAAGAATCGCTGAAGATTCTTCTGTCATTTTCCATCAGAATGTCAAAGATTTCTGCCATGAATTAAAAGGAGTAATAAAATGATAAAAGACATATGTGTATTCGCTTCATCAAGCAATTATTTAGATGAGATTTATTATGAAGAAGCGAAAGAATTGGGAAAACTTATCGGAGAAAACGGGTATAATATAGTTTATGGCGGAAGTAATTTGGGATTGATGTGGGCTTGCGCCTCTCAAGTTAAAGTATTTGGCGGGAAAGTCACAGGAGTTATGCCTGAAAAACTACACAATATGGGAGTTTTCACAGACGGATGCGATGAATTTATCCTAACGCCGGGATTGAGGGAACGAAAAGCAAAAAT
>JAMPCZ010000002.1:8529-42979 GCA_023665935.1 Muribaculaceae bacterium
TTGCCACCTCGCCCGCTGTGCTTACAGCAACGCCAATAATCGCATGAGGACCGAGCCTCACCGCACCTGCTGTGTGCGAGCTGGAGGGTCCTATCATTATCGGCGATATTATATCAAATAGTGTTGACTTTTTCATTTAGTATCCTTCTTGCAAATTCTTTTCAATATTTTCTTTTAGTAATTTTGTTTGTTCTATTTCTTCCAATTTTGAGTCAATTGCTTGTTGTTGGGTTTTTATTTGGGTATTGTCATCAAACGGATTTTTTCTGCCTGAATTGTGATGGAATAATCCAAAATACAGAATAATTCCGATAGTTAAAACGATTAACAATTCTAATATACCAAACGCCTTATTTTTTCGTGTTTCCCGACTTTTCATCTTTATCCCTTATTCTTTGTGATAAATGACATTATTGCTTCATCTGTGTCTGAGGGCGTTTTGAGTGAATCTTTGCTTAGTTTAAAGTCTTTTATTTGATTTGCAACAAAAAACTTGTTATATAGTGATAATCCGACCGAAATTATTATCGAAAATACTACAACTCCGCCCATTGCAAGTGAGAATTTTGTAATCATTGTTTTTAATTCGGCAGGAAGTGTTGGTGCAGCAAAGGCAACATCAGCAGTGCAAAAAAGCACTGCTAATGTTGTCGATACTATTATTTGTGAAATTTTATTCTTCACTTACTTCCTCTGTTTTTTTAGTAGTTTTTCTTGTTTTTGAAGACCCTCTGTTTGGTCTGCGGGTTCTCTTTTTCGGAGCTTCTTCTACTGGTTGTTCAACCGTATCAGGGGTTTCTGTTGGTTCTACAGCAGGTTCTGCGGACGGCTCAACTGCTTCGGTTTGTTCTGATTTTTTAGAAGCAGCCTTTCTTTTTCTTGATTTTCCCTTAATTTTTGGTTCTTCAGTTTTAATTTCTTCAACCGCTTGAGTTTGTTCGGCTGAATCCGCAACGGTTTCGGTTACAACAGGCTCTGTCGTTTCAACCTTGGTTTCTTCAACTTTTGGTGCTTCTTCTTGAGCTTTAAATTTATTTCTTCTGTTGTTTCTGTTACGTTTGTTTGTTTCCTTTTTAGCGATTTCTTCAGCAGCAACAGCAGACGGCTCCGTTTCTATCGCAATTTTGGTAGCTTGTTCTGCAACCGGTTCAGGTTCGGTATTTTGAGCCTGATTGTTATTATTTTTATTATTGAATTTGTTATTTTTCTTGTTAAAATTGCTTATCGGTAGTTTTGTTTTAGCTGCTTTTGCTCTGTATTCGCCTTCTGCTGTCGGTGTTGCAAAGTTAAATTCAATGATATGTTCTCCGCTTCCTTGGCAGTGCGGGCATTTCTTTGTAAAGATTTCAGATAAAGACTGACCTTGACGGTGTCTTGTAAGCTCAACCAATCCAAGGTCTGACAGTTGTCCGACTTGAGGTTTTGCCTTATCAGGTTCCAGGGCAATCTCAAGTTCTTCCATCATTGCAAGTTTGTCGGCTCTTGTCATCATATCAATAAAGTCGATAATAATCATTCCGCCGATATTTCTAAGTCTTAACTGACGTGCGATTTCGTGTACAGCCTCAATGTTTGTTTTCAAAATTGTTTCGTCTTGGGTTGCGGAACTTATGAATTTACCACTGTTAACGTCAATTACGGTTAACGCTTCGGTTTGTTGAATAAACAGGTATCCGCCTGATGGCATATTAACTTTGACATTTAATGCTGCTTTTATTTCTTTGTGAATATCCATAGCGATTAAAAGCGGTTCTGTTCCTTTGTACAAAGTAACTTGTGTTCCTTTTGCCATATGCCAGTTTTGCAAGATTGACTGAACTCTGCTCATTGCAAACGGAGTATCAACAATAATTTCCTTAACATCATCCGTGCAGGCTTCACGAATAACTCTATATAGTAAATCTTGATCTCTGTAGATAAGATTTGGCGGGTCAAGAGTTTCTGCTGACGTAATGATATTATTCCATTTTTCCAATAGAATTTCCAAATCTTCCTGGATGTCTGCTTCTGATTGACCTTCGGCTTCGGTTCTGATAATTACACCGACACCCACAGGTTTAATAAGATTGATGATTGATTTCAATCTTGCTCTTTCCTTAGAATTCTCGATTTTTTTACTTACGCTGACACCCGGTTCATGCGGCATCAATACCAGGAATCTTCCCGGAAGACTTATTTCGGTTGTAACTCTTGGACCTTTGTGCCCGGTCGGTTCTTTTACAACTTGAACAATAAGTTTCTGTTTTGGTGATAATTTTTGTTTTAATGAGCCCTTGCCCATGACATCTTGGGCGTGTAAAAATCCCATTTTGTCAGTCCCGACATTTACGAATGCGGCATCAATACTCGGAAGAATATTATCAACCGTTGCAAGATAAACATCGCCTAATAGGACGTCACCTCTGTGAATAAAGAAATCTGTAACTTTTTTGTTTTCAAGAACGGCTGCTATATTATCTCGTTCTGCAATAACAATCTTTTTTTCAACTGTTTGATTTGAATTTCTGTTTTTGTCGTTCATAAAAAATCCTTTTCTATAACTCATGCAAAGACTCGGTTAAGAATTTTTCGCGCGTAACTTCAAACACCACATTAGGTGCGATAACGTTCATAAGAACGTCTGCTCTCAACGCCGGAATATCGCTATTCTGTCCGGTCTTTAATACTATGTACAAACAATCATTTTCAAATCGATGTGAACCGATTGAACGTTTGATGTCTGCTTTTTTTACTAAACCTTTTTTGTTTTTCTTCTCGATTACAATCTTATCAGAAGATAAAACCTTTTCTGTATTATATACGAAATCCTCAAATTCGTAAATACCCGGATTAAAGATTTTTACCTTATATTCCGCCCAGCATGCACTTTGGTCTATTGACGGAGCAGAACGGTCAATCTTTTTGACGGCTATTATTTCAGATTCCTTCGGCAGGACTTTTGACAGTTCCTCTTTTACGTAATTTTCATCAACATCTTCCCAAAGTTCGACATCAACCAGCTCTGTTTTACTTTCGCAAAACAGCGGAAGAGCTACCCCCATTGAAATTTTCATTGTCGGGTTATAACCGTAAGAAAATGCAACTTTAAGATTTGAACGTGAAATCGATTTGAAGAATGTATTTTGCCAATCTAAATGTGAAAAATACTTTAAAATGCCGGTTTTGGTTAATTTTATTCTGTATCTGAAACTTTCTTTGACATTTTTCGGGCAAAGTGACGGGTTAACGTGCTCTTTAGTTGTGATTTCCTGAGCTTTGCTGCTTGCTTTGTATTGCGGAGCCATAATTTTTTTGACTCCAAGGTTCTTGCAAACCCCGCAGTTTACACATTTTTGCTGGCAGGTCGGTACAATATGCGCAGAATTCATATCTGTTTCGTGCGCTTTTATGTATTCTGCCTTGAACCAGTCTTTATCTATTCCGACATCAACAAAATCCCACGGCAGTGGCTCGTCTAAATTATATTGAGTTTGGGCAAGTTTATTCAAATCCAGTCCGAGTTCTTTTGCGGTGTCAAACCATACCTCTTTATCAAAATGTTCTCCCCAGGCATCCAGGTAACAGCCTTTTTTGTACAAGGCTTCAATATATTTTGCTAAATTCCTGTCCCCGCGGGTAAGCACAGCCTCAAGCAGTGATACGAATTTTTCGTGATAGTTAACTTTGACACCTTTTATATGTTTAACCCTATCCATAAGGTGATGTATATGTTCGGTCACCTTTTCCAAATCCATTTGAGGACACCATTGGAACGGTGTAAAAGGTTTCGGTACAAATATTGATAAGGTGCAGGTCAAATCAAGTGAGTGTTTTAACCCTTTTTCTTTTTTTAGAAGTTTTGAACGCCAGCGTATTTTTCTGAAAAGTTCCGCCATTTCGTCCATATCTTCTATTGTTTCGGTTGGAAGTCCGCATATAAAGTAGAACTTGACTCTTGACCAGCCGTTTTCATATAGGGTTAATACGGCGTTTAGGATTTGTTCTTCCGTGATATTTTTCTTTATAACATCACGCAGTCTTTGGCTTCCTGCTTCCGGAGCAAGTGTCATTGTTGATTTTCTTACGCTTTGAACAAGATTAGCCAGTTCAAGGTTAAATCCGTCTATTCTTTGGCTTGGTAATGATACTGAAATCTTACGGTCATTAAAATCTACGGCAAGTTCTTTTATTACCTCGTTGATATTTGCATAGTCGTTTGAAGATAGTGATAATAGCGAGTATTCATCATACCCGGTTGTATTAACAAGTTTTTTTGTTAAATCAATAATTTCTTCTGCGCTTCGTTCTCTAATCGGTAGAGTGACGTGTCCCGGCTGACAGAATCTGCACATTCTGCCGCAGCCTCTGCGAATTTCGACAACTGCGCGGTCTTGGAGTGAAGATGAGAACGGTATCGGATAAGATACTGCCGCGGTTTCGGGTGATAATTGAGCTATACGCTTTTTGACTTTGGGGTAATTGTTCTTAGTCGATATATTTACCCTTTTCTTGAAATCAGAGATTTCTGTCCTCATGTCAGGGGTGGACATCATTTTAAGCCCCCATCTGCCTGAGTTTTCGCCTTCGCATAAAGCTTTTATTCTCTCTGCTCGCGGCATTCCTTTTGTTTCTTCCAAAATTTTACAAGCTTCAAGTATGGAGTCTTCCCCATCGCCAATCATAAAAACGTCAATAAATTCACTCATTGGAAGCGGGTTAAATGTACAAGGACCCCCTGCCATAATAATCGGGTCATCATCCGTTCTGTCTTCGTTTCTGTATGGAATTCCTGACATCTCAAGCATCTTTAATATTGTCGGGTATGACATTTCATACTGTATAGAAAATCCGATGGCATCAAACTCCTTGAGTGCTCTTTTTGATTCGACACCATAAAGAGTTGCCGGTTTGAAATCCGGTTCAGGTGCGTAAACTCTGTCACACATAAACTCAGGATTTTTATTTATTAATTCATATAAAATTCTTACACCTAAGTTTGAAATTCCAATTTCGTATTTGTCGGGAAAAGCCAATGCAAACCGAAGTTTCGCACTGTCAAAATCTTTATTGTGGGATAAATATTCTCCGCCTACATATTGGTAAGGTTTGAAACATTTATATAAGCTTTCGTGGTACTTTTTAAAAAAACACATATCCTTTTCTCTTTTTAAGCTAAATCTTCAGGGAAGTATTTGTCAACTTCAATAATAATTCCGTTTAGTGTATTTTCTTCAAATGATTTCATAAATTTAAACAAGTCAGAATTTGCAACCTGATACCTGTATAATACGGTTTCGTTGTCTAATTCGCGCATTACGGTAACCATATAGTGACACTTTTGGGCATAATGCAATAAATTTTCTTTGTTAAATCTGTTTCCGTTAGTATCCCGTTTTAGCTTTATATAATTAAATCCTGCGTAGAATTTGATTCTGTCGGAAGTCGCATCATTCAGTAATTTTTTGCTGCCGGAAAATAAATTTATTACATTCGTATTATCATTATCAGACATAATACTCTCCTCCTACTCAATTAAACAATAGAATAGGAAAAAAGTCTAAATGTAAAGATTATTTTTTCTGAATTTCTTTAAGATATTTTACAACTTTTAGAGCGGTTTCACGTCGAACTTCAACCGGAGAAAGTCTTAAATATTCAATGGCATGCGAAACTTTGATATTTTTATCGTACCAGCGTTTCATGATGTAGTTGTACTGATCTTCAAGACTTAGTTTTTCAAGTTCAACATCTTTTAATAACTCAATAATATAATCTGCGCATCTAACCTGGATATCTTCGGAAGCTTTCTCCAATTCGTTGATAGCACGGCTTAAGACCGCATCGATGTCATACCATCTTTTAAACATGTTCATATTTATATCCTCATATTGTTAAGATTATTAAAGCAGATTTTTACAAAAAAGTAAATTATTTTACAAAAAAATACTTTATATAAGTGTAGGTTAACAGAAGGTTATAGTTATGATTGACAGGTTAGATTATTACATCCCGGAAAGCAGATTGGGCTATAATTCAGGTATGGGTTATGGTATGGGATACGGCATGGGTATGGGAATGCCAATCGGATACGGCTACGGCGGCGGTTACGTGATGAATCGCGATATGTTTACTTTAAGAGGTCCGTTAGCTTGGGATCAGTATGGTGACCCGGCAGCTCAAACAAAAACAAAAGAAAAAGAAGGCGGAATTTGGAAAAAAGTTTTAGGCGGTGCCGCTATTGTCGGAGCAAGTATTTTAGCATGGCGGACTCCTGCAATTAAGGATGTTCTTATCAAAGGAAAAGATTACGTTGTCGACCTTGTTAAAAAGTTTATAAAATAGTGTGTAATTTCTCGTAAATATTTGTAGTGTAATAGTGTGTAATTTATGCAGGATTGTAAAATCCTGCTTTTTTATGTTATAAATTGTATAGGTCATTCTGAGCCGTAACAGAAGAGATTTTTCGCATTGCTCAGGATGATTTAAACGGCGGAGAATCTCATGATTTTAGGAGTATGTTATGGCAAAAGAATGCAGTTTTGATATTGTATCTGAGTACAATAAGCAAGAATTGGTTAACGCAATTGATCAGGTAAAAAGAGAATTAACTTCAAGATTTGATTTGAAAAATTCTAATTCTCAAGTTGATTTGGAGGCTGATAAGGCTATTACGATTACAACTAATGATGAAATGAAGCTTAGAAATATAATTGATATCTTGCAATCAAAGCTTGTAAAAAGAAATTTGAGTATTAAAATTCTTGACCCAAAACCTGTTGAAAATGCGCTGGGTGGTAATGTTCGTCAGGTTTTTGAGCTTAAAAAAGGTTTGACTCAGGAGCTTGCAAAAACTATTGTTGCCGATATTAAGGCTACAAAATTGAAAGTTCAAGCCTCTATTCAAGGTGAACAAGTCAGGGTAAGCGGCAAAGATAAGGATGATTTACAAAGTGTTATCCAAATGTTGCGAAGTAATGAGGATAAATACGATTATCCGCTTCAATTTACTAATTACAGATAAGATTTTTGAAATTATGATTACAAACCGCCCAAAATTTTGTCATTCTGAGCTTGATTCAGAATCTTGAAGTTTTGGGCGGCTTTGTGAAACTTTGCGAGCTTGTTAAATATATTAACGATTTTTATCTATTCGCAAAACTTCGTAGATATTCATTTTTTTAGCTTTTCCGCGGATTTGAACTTCACTGATTTTTATTACATCCGCAATATCTGCAATGTGCGAGTATGTTGAAGAACTGACAAGCAGGTTTGTTTTGTATACTTTGTTGTAACTTTCAATACGGCTTGCAAGGTTTACTGTATCGCCGATAACTGTATATTCCATGCGGGTTTCTGTACCAATGTTTCCGATAAATACCTCACCTGTGTTTATACCTACTCCGATTTCAATTTTTGGTTTGCCCTCAAAAATCCATTTTTCGCGCAGGTATTCAACTTTTTTAAGCATTTCATAAGCACATTTTACTGCATTTTGCGGGTGGTTAATATCTTGTATCGGTTCTCCAAATATTGCCATAACCGCATCCCCGATAAATTTGTTAATTACACCGTTGTATTTTGAAATAATAGGTTCCATTTCAGAGAAATACTCATTCAGAATAACTGAAACTTCTTCTGCTGACATTTTTTCACTAAGACTTGTAAAACCTCTAATATCTGAAAATAACACCGTTACAATCGCACGTTTGCCGCCAAGCTTCAGGTCATCAATGTTACTTACGACATTTTTCATGATGTCTTGGGACAAATATTTGCCCATAGCCTGTTTTATCTTTTCTTTATTGCGGTTTTCGGAGATAAATTTGAAGGAGAATCCGAAAATCATAGTTACAAGCTGAATTGCAATCGGTGTAATAAAATCAATCAGGTAACCAAAATATGTTGATATTACGCAAATTACGAATAGCAAGCCGTCTATCAGTAGTATAGAGCCCAGTGATTTAATAAAATTAAGTTTAAATATACAGAAAATTGTAAGTAATGCAATAATCATTATTGAAACCAGTTTCCCGTATATAGTTGCAATATACATAAACTCATTATTTTCGATATTACTGTAGATTGTAGCTTGAACATCAACTCCGGGGTGTCTGCTAGATAATGGCGTTTTTAATACATCAGATGTCGGACCGTCTATAAATTCACCGATGAAAACTGGTGTGTTTTTGTTAAATATAGCGTTGATTTGGGTTTCCTCGTAGGTTAGAGTTTCCCCGTTTTTTAACTTTCGATATAAGTCGATAATTTTGTACGCCGAGATTGCAAAATGAGTGTAATCCCCTTTGATTTTTGTGTCATTGTACAGATATGTCGGGAAATAGTAATACTTAATATTTGTTTGAACTTCTCCGTTTCTGATATTATTATGCGGGATTTTTAAGTTTGTTTTATCAACCGTAATATATTTGTCATCCAGGCTTATTTCATTGGTATTATTTCCGACCAAATACATTTTTAATGGCAGGGAGGCATAATATCGGTCATTAATTTGAATCAGATTAGATGCTGAAAAAACGGTACCCGTACTGTTATCATCTTTTATTTTTACCGAAGCGAAATTTTTTGCGGCATTTAGGTAACAGTTTTCAACCTTTGAAATGTTTTTAAAAGTCTTGTCTTTATTTTTGCTATCGGTGCTTATTTTTAGTGCGAATTTGTCTTCAAATGTTTTTAATTTTTGGATATCTTCATTGTTTAACGGATTTTTTGACGGAGTAAACCCGACAACAAGATTGTCCATTTTTGCTACTTGATTGAGAAATTTTTTGTCATTTTCACTTTGAGGATTTATTGAGGTAATTGTGTAATCCAGTCCTACAACTTTAACCTTTGCGTAAGTATGAAAATAATCCAAGAGTTCGGTTATAAGCGAGCGGTTCCAGGTTCCGTAATGGTTATAAGCAGCCTGGTCTGCAACTACAATTATTGAATTGTTGTCCGTTCCTGTTTTATTTGTAAAGTTTGAAAGGAAAAAACTCCTGGCATTTAGTTCTAAAAACATTGTTGAAAGAACAAATGTTACAGCAGCAAGTATTAAATACAAAACAAACGAGTATACGTAAAATAATTTATTTTTTAACTTTTTCATTGGTTGCTCCCTAATCCGATATTAATGCTATAATATAATAAATTTTAGAAAAAGGATAGATTATGAAGATAAATTTATTGGAAAAATTAAGAGAAAATAAAGTTTTACCTATTATAAGAAGTTCAAATCCGGAAGAGGTTGTCGGCATTGTGAACGCATTGATTGACGGCGGACTGGATATGATGGAAGTCAATGTTGAGAATCCGAGAATTTTTGATGCTATTGCTAAAGTATCAGATAATGCGATTATTTGTGCTGGCGGGATAATCACTTCAATTCAGGCTCAGGCGGTAATGGATTGCGGTGCTCAAGTTATATCTTCTCCAATATTTCAGGAAAGTTTGTTGAAAATTTCAAAGGATAAACAATTACCGTTTATTGCCGGTACATCTACTGCAAATGAAGCTTATAACGCTTGGAAATCACGAATACCGGTTGTAAAAATTTATCCTATCAGTGCGATGGGCGGAGTCAGTTATATTGAAAACCTGCTAAGACCCATGCCGTTTTTGAATGTAATTCCTCAAGGTAATGTCGCGTTATCAGAGGTTAGAAGTTATATTGACGCGGGTGCATTGGCTGTAGGTGTCGGCAGAAACCTTACTAAAGGGGCTTCTTATTCAGAAATTACAAAGTGTGCGAAAGATTTATTGGAGCAATTGAATAATGGTTGATATTGTTACTATTGGGGAATCCCTTGTTGAATTCTCGACTAATCAAAAATTACAGGATGCGGAATGTTTGCACAAGTATTATGGCGGCGATTCTTTGGTCGTTGCTATTGCCGCAAGAAGATTGAATTCTTCAGTAGGGTTTGTGACTTGTCTTGGAAATGATGCGTTCAAGGATTATATGCTCAAAAGCTGGGAAAAAGAAGGGCTTGATACATCGCATGTGAAGATTGTTAATGAGAAAAACGGGATGTATATGGTTTCAAGACCGGGTGATGGCGAAAAGGAGTTTATTTACTACCGCAAGAAAATTGCTCCTGCAAAATTATCAATAGATGATATTGATGAAGATTATATAAAAAACGCAAAAATAGTTTATGCTTCAGGAATTACCCAATCTTTGTCTATTGCCGCAAGAGAAGCGGTTAAAAAAGCTTTTGAGATAGCAAAAGATAACGGTGTCCTAACTGCATATGACCCGAATTATTCATCTTTGATTTCAACTACGGATGATGCGAAAGAGTATTTTGACGAGATTTTGCCGTTGACTGATATTCTGTTTATGAGTTCAAAATATGACACAAAAAGTATTTTTGAAATAAGTTCACTTGAAAATATAATGAAAATGTTGACGGATTCAGGCATTCAGACTGTTGTGATTAAATCGGGCTGCGATAGCGGTTACTATGTAAATTCGCAGGGTAACACTGTTTTTGTTCCGTTTTATACCGATAAAGTTGTTGATACTACATCTTCGGGGGATGCTTTTAACGGTGCGTTTTTACATGCTTTGATAAATAACTGTAATGCTGTTGAGGCGGCAAAGTTAGCATCTATAGATGCAGGATTGCAGGCTCAGGGTATTGGTGCGGTTAAATCTGTTCCGACTTATGATGAAGTTTACAATATTTATAATGCCGGAGAAATTTAATGGCAAAAAAACGGTTTGTACTTTCGGGATATTTTGGATTTAGAAATTTTGGTGATGAAGCCATTTTGTCTGTTTTGGTAAACAAATTAAAAGAACTTGACTGTCATATTACTGTGATATCCTCTCATACTGAGTATACAAAGTCTAAGTTTGCACATATTCGCAGTGTTTATACTTTTAATATGTCGGCAATAGTTTCTTCAGTTATGAAAACTGATTATTTAATATCCGGCGGGGGCAGTCTTTTACAGGATGTCACCAGTTTTAAAAGTTTGATTTATTACCTTTTGGTAATTTTTCTGGGGTTGTTATTTGGAAAAAAAGTTATAATTTTTGCTCAGGGAATCGGTCCTGTTACCAACCCGCTGGGGCAATTTCTTACTAAAACACTCTTAAGGCATTGTACTTACGTTAGTGTACGGGACAAAAAGAGTTTTGATTTGCTAAAAAGCTGGGGCATAAATGCTGATTTACTTTGCGACCCTGTCTTTTCAACGCAAATTGAACCCGCCGAGAAAAATGGTTCGGTTGCCGTTCAGTTAAGAGATTTTAAAACCATGAACGAAGATTTTATCGACAGGCTGGCACAGCAAGTTTGCAAGGATTTCCCTGACCGCCAAATTGATGTTTATTCCTTCCAAGATGATATTGACAAGAATGTTTGTGAGCGATTTATCAATTCTCTTAATCTGCTCAACCCTGAGATAAAGACAGTTTTACATACAAATTTAACTGATTCTGAAATAGTTTCAGGGATTTCTAAGTCGGAATATCTTATAGCTATGAGATTTCATGCTATTATTATCGGTCTGATTTCTAATGTTAAAACCCTGGCAATTGATTATGACATAAAAGTCCAAAAACTCGCTGCTGAGTTTAATTTGCCGATTATTGACTTGAAATCACCGTTTGCAGATGGATTTGAAAGGTTAAAATCCCAGGATTTAGCTGCGATTAAGAAAATTGTTGGCTCAAAAGCTTTTGACTGGAGTGGTTTTTTTAATACTATTTCGGAGTAGAATATTAGCTATTTGTAAATTTGCCACTCAGTATTTGAATAAAACAGATGGTTTTGTGATGCCGTTAAAATTAACAACAAAAAAGAACCCTTACGGGTTCTTTTAAGATTTGCTCCAGGCCAGACTTGAACTGGCACTGGGTTATACGCCCAATTGGATTTTAAGTCCAACGCGTCTACCGATTCCGCCACTGGAGCATGCGGCATAAGGTTGTCATCTTTCCAGCGGAATCGGTAGACTTCGTCTACCTTACCTCTCCTCGAACGTGACATTTAGTCACCTTCTCGTCGGCAGAGTGCCACTGGAGCATGCGGTATAATGTTGTCAATGACCACCGAACTCTGTTCGATAACCACTATTCAATGGTATAACAAACATTTATCATTGTCAATCAGAATATTTATTCAAATATTTTAGAATTCCGTTTTCTCGATCTTTTAAATCCTCAATGATTGAATTTAAAGCTTTTGTCACAGTATCCGCGTTTGTGCAGGTTGAACGCCCCAGTAAACCTGATTTTATGTTCCCGAATGCAAGTTTTTGGAATGCTGATATTGCATCTGTAAGTTCAGAATCAATTATATTATTCACTTTTGCCAAATATATATACAATTCAGCGATGGAATTTTTTGCTGCTGTATATTTTTTTAGAACAAAAAATCCTTGAATATTTAATAATTTATCCAATATTTCGGAGTAAATTTCAGAAATTTTTTGTTTTTTAAGTACTAAATAGTTTTTAAAATAATCCATTGTTTGTCTGTAACCATCGTTAATAATAGCCTGGCGTTTTTCTGTCGGGTAATTAAAGTCAACAACTACAACATTTCCGGTATCAATTGTTAAATAATCGTATTTGTCTTTTTTTCCGTATATGCTTTTTATAAATTCGGTTTCAGATGCGGTTATGCAGGTGTACATGCCGTTAACGTATTCTATCGGTCCTGAATCGTTTTCCGAATATGTTCCTTCAAGTCTTACTTCAAGAATTCTGTCGGGTGTATTCTTAAGGTTTTTGGAAAGTGTCCACATCGGTTTTCCCTTCATCAAATCACCATCAACCAGTAACTCATCTTCAAGTGATATCGGGCGCATCAAACCCGGCATACAGCATGAAATTCTTATAGCTAAAGCGATTTCAAAATCAGGAGTTTCAAATGTCGAAAATTCTTTGCACGCAAAAGTTTTCATGTTTGTTGTGATAATGACCAGGTTTTTGTCTATGTCTTTAAATGTTACCCGTCTGCATTGCCCTTTAAGATAGGCTTCTTTGTAATACTTTTTCTCAATCAAATCTCTTAACCAATCAAGAAAAACCTCGCCTTTACTTAGAGCAAATTTTTGATTGAAGCCGAAAGAGAGATCTCGGAATAACTCAAAGTTTACGGACAGGAACACATCTGCAATTTCTTCTGCCGTATATCCGACTGCGTATAATGCAGCAATCATTGAGCCGACAGATGACCCGGCAAGTGTGGTCGGTTCTATGCCGATTTGTTCCAAAGCTTTTAAGACTCCGACATGCGCAGCTCCTCTAATTGCTCCGCCGCCTAATAAACATGTATATTTAAAATTATTGTGCTCTCTCATAACTTCTCCATTTTATCATGAAAAAAGGGTTAACCCTTATCCGGTTAGCCCTTTTCTTTTAAAACATTGTCTTCAAATTAAGCTGCAACACCTTTAATTTCTCTAATCAAATATTTAGCAACCCATTCAAAATCTTTGTTGTCGTGAGCTGCTTTTTGTAAATATTCAACTGAAGCATCACCTAATCTGATAAGAGTCATTGCAACAACACCTCTTTTGATACCTCTGACTACTTGTAATTGATTAACAAGTTCCGGTAACACTTCTGTTCCGATACTAACTAATTCGTTTTCAAGTTTATTTTTTGTTGTATTGTCTGCATTTTCTAATTCTGATAAAATTTCATTAACTGATGGCATGTTATTATCTCCATATTTAATCTCATTTACATTATTATTATAATTTAAAAAATAACACTTCCTTGATTTCCTTACATAATCTTTATATCTTATAAAGATTATTAATATTATCTTTATTTCGGTTCTTTGAAATAGTCCCGAATATCGTACTTGTTATAGGTTAAATCAAACATTTTCTCGGAAATCGTTTCTGCCCAATCATCAAAACCTTCTATTTCTCCACGTCTTGCCATTGCATCAATTGCGATAAGATGTTTTAAGAAATTATCTCGGACACTCGGGTTTTGAACGAACCAGGTATACACTTTCCTGTCACCTTTTACGACTGTGTTGCAGGTTTTGCAGAGTCCTATCATGTTGTGAATATCTTTTTCCCCACCCTTAATCATTGCTATAAAATGGTCTGTTGTACCAATATCCGAGGTGAATATTTTGAATAGGATTGAATATAATTCATCTTTATCTTTCAATCTGTCAAATTCATTTGTTTTGACGAGTGAATTTTCAAAACATGCTATTCTTATTTTGTTAAGCAGTGTGTACACTCCGACCGGCATATCTTCACTTAGATTAATTCTGTCGGTAAGTTCTATTGCCATGTCTTTATAATTGAAATCTTGTTTGAATTTTTCCCGATTTGTTATTTCTTTTAATATTTCAATTACTTTATCATAATTTTCGGCTTCTTGTGCGGTATTATTTCTTTGAATTGCGGGGCGGAGTCTGTTGAATTCTGTCATTATTCCGTTGATTTTTTGTGCTGAAACATTATCCATTTCTTTTTGGACATTTTCAACAAATTCTCTTATTGACATTCCGGCGGAAGATTTTTCAAGTTCAAAGATTATATCTGCTGCGGGTTTTGCGTAAACTCCTATATATTTATCATATTTTTTCAAAACCCCGATATAACCTTGTATTGTCGAACGTGCTTTTAATTCAGTTTCGATTTGTTTTTTTGTTTCGTGGGGCAGCATTGTTGAGCCGCATCCGGCACACGGTATATCGGTTTTTGACTGCGTAAGCGGGGTGAATTCCGAATGTCTGGAAGCCATGTGATTAAGCTTTTTCATTGCGATAATTTCGTCAGGCGAGAATGTAATATTATGCTGCGAAATTCTATCTATAAATCTGCTTAAATATACAATATAAGGAGCATTGGTAAGATGGTTTTTCTGTCCCATAACGACGGAAATATCCTGCAGGTATTTTCTGATATTTTCTTTAAAATCCGGTCGGGTCAAATCTGTCGGGGATAGAAATGTTTTGCCGTGTTCCCCTATTGAACAGGATTTGCAAGTTATTATTTCGTTGTTTGGATTTTCAGTATCCCAAGTTCTGCTTATTTTTCCTGATTCCATTAAACTTTTTGAAAATATCCGCGATACCATTATTTGAGCAAGTTCGCCGGCAGTTTTTTCTTTGTAATCAGGGATTTTAAATACAAACAGATGGTTGCTTGAATCTTCCAATCCTAAAATTGTTTTATTAAGGATATCTAAATATTCCTGTTTTGAGGCAGTTTTAAAACTTTTGATTATTGGTAAAAGTTTTTGTTTATAAGATACATGACTTACCGCCAGCGGAAGTGTTTTCAAGGTTTCGAAAAGTTTATTTTGGATTTCCTCGGATTGTGTTATTGAATATTCTATTAAATAATTGTTTGAGGCTTCGACGTGTCTTTTATGTCTTAAAAAAGCCGATTTACTGAGTTTTGCAAAATAGTCGGTGAAGTCTAAATTCAAATTGTTTGAGTTTTCGCTGCTGCCTTTCAGTATATCTTTCATTGATTCAGGGATGTAGTCTTTGTATTCGTGCAAAATTTTCGTGAAATCTTCGACAGTTTGCACATTTGCAGCTCTTTCTACTATTTTTGATAACTCTTTTTCGTTAAGCATTGCTTTTCCGCAAATCGGACAGTGGATTCCGCTTGTTTCCATGGCTTGTTCAATGTATGATTTCTCACCCTTGAATGACAACAGGAAAGTATCTGCCATAGGTTGAGTGGAAAGCAACGGTTTTTCGTTCTTTTTTATATTTGCAGATGGGGTTGTATAAATATTATAATTTAATAGAGGTAAAATTTTCATTCCAAAAATAGTAACACCCGAACAAAAATTTTTTTGCCCGGGGTTAGCATTTTATTTTTAGACTTGGATTTCTTTTAGTGAATCAATGTATTTTACGGCGTAAACTCCTGCAATAGCACCATCAGAGGCGGCTGTAACAACTTGTCTTAGCGGGGTGTTTCTTACATCTCCGACAGCATAAACTCCTTCAATTGAAGTTTTCATTGTATTATCAGTTATAATAAATCCTTTACTATCGAGTTTTAACTGTGCACTGAAATGCTCAATATTCGGACAAATTCCGATGTATGGAAATACGCCGTCTACAGAAATTTCTGAAACCTTCTCGGTTTTCATATTTTTTATAATAATATTTGATACTGTGTCGTTTCCTTTTATTTCGCAAACACACGAATCCCAGATTATTTCGATTTTTTCATTATTAAAAGCTCTTTTTTGGATAATTTTATCGGCTCTAAGTTCATCCCGTCTGTGAATCAGGTAAACTTTTGAGGCGAATTTTGTCAAATATGCAGCTTCTTCGACAGCCGAATTTCCGCCGCCGATTACCGCGATTGTTTTGTCTTTATAAAATGCTCCGTCACATACTGCACAATAGCTGACTCCACGTCCAAAGTATTCCTTTTCTCCCGAAATTCCTAGCTGCATAGGACTTGCGCCGGTTGCAATAATAACGGTTTTTGATTTGAATTCCGCCTCTTTTGTCTTGATTACTTTTGGGGTTGAAATTAAATCTACGGATTCAATTTCCTGCAACTGAAATTTTTGAATTCCGAATGAATCCGCTTGGGTTTCAAATTTTTCCATCAATTCAAATCCGCCGATTTTTGAATACCCCGGATAGTTTTCCAATTCAAGATAATTTGATGGTTGCCCACCAAACATATTGGTATCAATAATTGCGCATTTGACTCCGCCGCGCGCGGCATAGATTCCTGCGCTTAAGCCGGCAGGACCAGCCCCGAGTATAATTGTATCAAAGTTAAAAGTTTCCATTTCTTATCCTCAATCGTTTAAAATACTTTCGCCTGCAATTCTTTCTCCTTTTAGAGAATATGTTGCGGTTTCGGTCTTGATAATATTTCCGTTAACTTCTGATATCGTGTCCAGTTTTAATTTATTTGTTCCTTCAAAACTTTCTGAGCTAATTGTTATTTTGACAGTATCAGTTAATTTTTTATTCCCGGAGGTTCCGCATTTAGTGAATGTGACAGTATTACCGTCGACTTCGTTTATTTCAACTCTTGCGCTTGCTCCGGAAAACGGATTACTTAAATTAATGACGTTATTTTCTGTTGATAAGTTCCATAAATCTAAACTTTTTTCTTTAAATTTTACTGGAGAATCTGTATCAATAAGTTTAGAGCTGACTCTCCATAATCCGTACATATCGTTTGGAACAGCCATTACAGCACCTTTTAGTACGGGTGAAGAATTGTCGTTATTTGCAAATGTTCGGATAGTACCTGAAATTGCCAGTAATAATATTGCAATTAATATAGATTTTTTTATCATATTAAACTTTTGCCATTTTCATTTGAAGTGTTTTTGCAGAATCTTCGTAACCGGCTCTGCCCATCAGTGCGTAGGTGTAATTTTTAGCTTGTTCAACGCCCGGTTGATTGAATGTGTTTATGTTGTAGAGCTCTCCGGCGATAGCTGTTTGAACTTCAAGCATATAAAGCAGCTGTGCAAGGTAATATCCGTTAACTTTCGGGATTGTTATGGTAACAGTCGGTCTTGCGTAGTCGGAAAGAGATACTCTTGTTGAATCGGCTTCCGCGTTAATTAAGTCATTCATTGTTTTTCCGCCGAGGTATCCGATTCCCGTATATTCAAATATACGTGGAATTTCCAATGTTGTATCAAACTCGCCCACTCTAATGAATGTGATTGCTTTATCATTTGGACCTTCGTTGTACAGTTGAATTTGGGAGTGCTGATCTGTTGCTCCGACTGATTTAACCGGTGTTTGACCGATATGGACGTGATTTCCCTGTTTGTCCGTATCTTTACCTAAAGATTCAGCCCAAAGCTGGACATACCAATCCGAAACGTATTTTAATCTGCTGGAATAAGGCATCATTACTGAAATATTTTTGCCGCACTTTGTATCAAGCAAATATTGAATCAAAGCATTTTGTGCGGCTATATTTTCGTTGATATCGGTGTTTTTTAGGGCTAAATCCATATCTTTGATGCCGTTCATTATTTCATCAATATCAATTCCCACAAGCGCGAACGGTAAAAGTCCGACAGCCGAAAATACTGAAAATCTGCCGCCAACATCATCAGGAACAACAAAGGTTTTGTAACCTTCCTGCTCTGCAATTTGGCGAAGAACACCTGTCTGCCTGTCGGTTGTTGCAACAACATTTTTTCGATATTCATCTTCACCAAGTTCTTTTTCCAGTCTGTCTTTGACCACCATAAATTGGGACATTGTTTCTGCGGTAGAACCTGATTTTGTTATTACATTAACAAGTGTTTTCTTTAAATCCAGGATATCTAATAATCCGTTAATTGTGTCGGGATCAATGTTATCCAAAAAGAATATTCTAGGGAAGTTATTGCGTTGTTCGCTAGTCAAAAGATTCCAGTAAGGTTTTAATAGAGCTTCTGTCACCGCGATTCCGCCAAGCGCAGAACCTCCGATACCAAGGACTAAAATATTTTCAAATCTTCTGCGTACAATAGATGCGTATTCTTTTACATACCATAATGTTTCTTCGTTGTAGCCAAGATTCATCCATTGAAGCCATTGTCCCGGTTTGTCCTTACGTTTGTTTAAGTCGCTGATGATTTCTGCTATTCTGCTCTTATATTCGGAAAATTCCTGTTGAATATTCAGTCCGTTTCCCGGTCCGACAACCAGTAAGTCCGCGTTTTCATAATCAAACGTAATCATTGATACTCTAAATCCCTTCCCTTGTGTAATAACCTCTACATTTATTTTATATAATCAACTTAAAAATACAAGTGCTTGTGTTAATTCGTCATTCTGAACTTATCTCTTTATGTCATCCATCTTTTATTAGCACACAAATATTCGTCATTCTGAGCGAAGCGAAGAATCTCATAATAAAAAGAGATTCTTCGGTCGTAACCTCCCTCAGAATGACATAAAATTAATCCCCCGCCCCTTGTGGAACAAGAAGAACCAACGAACTTGAGAGTTGTGTGATTCTGTTTCCCAAATGGGTGAGGGGAAGTAAAGGTAAGTGGGGTCACCCTTGACATATCCTATGACAAATTGAACTGTCACCCTGAACTGCGGATTTTGGCAAGAGCGGAGTGGAACGAGCTCGTCCAGGCGAGAGCTGCGTTGAGAGCAAGCGAGCAGAAGGTGAAAGCGGCAGCGAACCTGTTTTATGCGAGCGCAGTGACAAGCCGGTCGAGCCGCCAAGAATCCAAGACTGATTCAGGGTCTATCCAATTTGATGAAAAAGCCCTACGGGATGAACCAACATTGATAGATTCCGGGTCGGAGCCCGGAATGACAAAAAATAACTATATTGTTGTCATTCTGAGGGCTTTAGCCCGAAAGAATCCAGCCGATAGTTCAAAAAGCTGGATTGCTTCGCATTCGCTCGCAATGACGACTTTGTTGCAATGTTATTGTCATCCTGAACGGTATTAGTTTAAAGCGCGTACCGTAAGCGAAGAATCTCATGTTTTTTAAAGATTCTCCGCCTCGTAAACTTATTCATAATGCCATCAATTATCTCATCGGGCTATTTATCCCTAGCCGTTTTGACTGAATTTGAATGTTCTTTCAATGTTTTTATCCATTGCTTTTTTTACTGAATCATATTCTGTTTGTAGTGAATTGTGTTCAGTATCAATATTTTTAAGCTGGATGTCAAACATATTATCTTTTGATTTGATATCATTGATAGCTCTTGTGTATTCAGCTTCAGCTTTTGCTACCGCTGCTTCATCAGTTTCTTCGGTAATTCTTGTACAAGTTTTGAATTCTAGTGATTGCCAGTTGAAAGATTTATCAACTTGTTCAAGAAGGACGATGCCGCTTTCGATAGCATATTCAAGCCATTTTGAAGATGCAGCCAAGCCGTTTTCCAAAGTTTTGTAACCTTGCTGCATTCTTTTGAACAAGTTAGTGTACCATTGAGCTTTAGCATCTGCGTTACCTGTGTTGGTTGTGTCCATAGCATCTACCCAAGCGTAATTTGGGGTACCTGTTTCTTCCATTACTTGTTCTACAATGAAGCTTTTGATTACTGTTTTGAAGTTCTCGTTCATAAATGTTGTACCAACATTTAATGGATTTCCTGATTCGTCATTGCTATTTTTTGCAAGCCATAGAACATACTCTTCATCCAATAAATCATTTAGTTTTAAGTATGATTTTTCAATAGCTTCATTAATTGTTGTAGCTTCGTGGTGTTTTGTTTCATCTGAACCGTCTTCTTTAAATGCGAATTGGTACTTTGTAGTATCACAATCATTGAAGATAGCCTTTAAAAATGCATTTTGAGTATTGGTGTAGTTTTCAATTAGTGTTACTACTGCAGGAGGAAGACCATTTTGATTTTGAAGCAAATACTTTCCGAATTTAGCATAATCTATGTTATTTTTTAAGATGTCTAATAATTCGCGGTTTAATCTTTCGATTTGTCCTTGTTGAGCTGATTGTTCAACATATGTTTCTTTTATTTTTGCAGTCATCGTGGTAGTATCCACGTTGGTAATTTTTGTTGTTCCGATTTTTGTCGTACCATCTTCATCATATTCAACTAACTCAAATTTACCAAGAAATTCTGTAATTGTTGGACCTGTTATTCCATCAGTATTCCTAGGGTCAAATATGCCATTCACAAAACTGGTTTCTGTTCCGCCGTATATATATTTAAGCCCTGTATCAGCTGTAGAATTTGGATTCTCATTGCTGTCATAACCACTGCTTACTTTAACTTTGTCAACTGTGAAATCATTATTGATGATAATAGTAACTTCACCAACTGTTAAAGAATAAGTTAAATCAGGGTTTTGGTAGATGTCAACTGTTGAATTAACTGTTAAATTCCCAGCTGTGTAGTTGTAACTTTTCATTAAAGCATCCATGGCATTTTGTGTAGCCTCCCCATGTAAGCCATTAACGAATGATTGAGTTGTGGAGTTATTGTAATTATAAGTGTTTTCGTAATAGTATTTCTTATCCTTATTATTATAATCCTTACTCGTATAGGCAGCTTTTAAATAACTTAAATTTTCCGCTACGGTATGACCATTAACATACGTATAACCGCCATCAGTTTTGTCAGCACCTGAGCCTTTTGAACCCAAATATGTGTCTGCGTAGTTTTTCAATCCGTTGTATAGTGAATTTTTTGCAGTATTGAAATTAGAATACGCAGTTTTGTATTTTTCAACTTCTACTGAATTTTCATATGAGCCGTAAGCTTCATACCATGCTTGAAGCTGGTCAGTAGTAATATAGTTGAATGGTTCAGGATAATCAGGGTTTTCTTTGTTTGAAATTTTTTCAAAGTAAGTAGTTGTGTATTCCAAACCGTGAGATTTTAAGTATTTATTCAAATCACCGTTTGCGTTTTGGAACATTCTTGCTTCGTTTTCGCTAACCAATAGTTGTCCTGAAGTGTTTGTAATTCCGTATTGAGTATTGTAAGAGCTGTATGCTGTTAAAGCATTGAAAGTTAAAGGTTGAGTGATTGCAGCACCTGTTTCATCATAATTGGTGAATTTCATGGTTGCATTGTTCAACGCATTAATGTATGCTTCACTAGCTTGTGAGCTTTGTGCAGCAAGGCGCATTTTTGCATTATTGATGGTTTGAGATCTTAACTCATTGTCAGATAAACGAGCGGTTAAGGTTAGTAACCTGGCTTGTGATGCTGCCATTCCCATAATTGCGTTGTCCTTTCGATTTCCTTAAAACTTTTCTTGTTCTATTAATCGGCATTTTTTCGTGAATCTTTAATATTTTGAGCCGTATTGTTAAGATTTCGTTACAAAAATATTTCCCAAATTTAAAGGACAGAATTATTTAATTCTGTCCTTTTTTTTTATCATCCATCATTAATTTAATCACTATTATCCGACTGAGGAAAATGATGAGCATGAACTTCCGGAGAAGGAACCGCCGCCGCAGTCAAATCCGCCGCTTGAGAATCCGCAATCCCCAAGCATTGCAACTGCTGCACTGAATCCGCTCATAAAACCTGAATCTTCACCGTCTGTAAAGTTGTAATTTGCATACATCGCATAGTCAATTGCGACAGGATTAGAAGAAATATATGTATCATATTCGCTTAGTGTTAACAAGCTTTTTGCATCGCTCAGGCTCATTGCTAAAATCCCTGCGTTTTCAACCGGTTGGTTCTTTACGTTATTTGAATGATTAGCTTTTGAACTTCTTGATTTTGTTGCTTTGTCACCGAATAATAATATCATTTTTAAGCTCCTAATATCTCGTATTCTTTACACCTATATAAACGATTTTGAAAATTCCGTTTTTCAGCATGGATATTTTTCGTTACAATTCTTCATATTAATTTAAGGCTTTAGGTGTACTTGTCTAAACCCATGGATTGATGTGCAAAAGTTTCACCTCGTGTAATATAGACGTGTTAGGGAGGGATAAGAAATGAAAAAGTTAGTTTCAATATTCATGTTCTTAATTATGTTAATATTTTCTTCCGCTGCGGCATTTGCAGCCGGTAATAACCTGCATACAATAACATTAGAAAAAAATAATTTAGGTTATAATATCATTCTTGGTTCAGACAAAGTTGCAAAGGTTACTAAAAAAACACTTTCAGAAAATGAACTTATCTTAACTTTATACGGTGTAAGTTCTTCTGAATCGGTTAATGCAATCTATAAAGGCATAAATAATATTAACAGTTTAATTATTGAAAATACTTCGCCAAATAAATTAAAAGTCTATATAAAGGCTGATGATATCAAGAATTCAACGATTATGATTGAGCCTATTATCGGAGAAACGACTATTGTTGCAGAATCTCTGCCGCTTGATAAAGTTCTTTGGGTAGTTTTTGTACTAGCTCTGTTTGCGGTGATTTTCAAGGTTTCTAAAGATATTTCAGAAGATGAAGATAAGATTCTTATCAAAAAAGACATAAAGGACAGAGAAATTGAATTGTACAGACGATACAAATCAGGCGGATTTGTCGGTGCAGAACTCTCAGCCGGGTCTGATTTGAGAATGAGAAAAATGATTAAAAAGATTGACAGAAGAATTGACGAAAGACTCGCTTCTTCTGTAAGATAGAAATTTTAAACCTCAAAAACTTAAATATATCCCTAAAACATTTTATTCTGGCAAGTTTATACTTGCCATTTATTTTTTTATATACAAGTTTACTCTAGTTCTTATAAAAACACCGTCATTCTTAGGCTTTAGCCGAAGAATCCTAGAACTCTATGAAAAATATTTATCAATGATATTTTTTATAATAACGGAGGAATCGCCTTTTCCGTAAGGATTAAGAGCTTTCAGACGGGTTTGTTCACGCGTTTTTGAAAGGATTTCGGAAGCATAAGACGTAATCTTATCATAGTCAGCTCCGACAAGAACAGAAACCCCTGCGTCAATGCCTTCTTGACGTTCTGTTTCATATCTCATTACAAGTGTCGGGCAGCCAAACGAAGGTGCTTCTTCCTGGATTCCGCCCGAATCTGTTAATATCAGTTTAGCATTTTTCATCAGGTATACCAAATACGGATAATCAAGCGGACTCAAGAGGTATACATTCTTAAATTCGCCAAGGCGTGAATATATTTTACATTTTACATTCGGATTCGGATGGACAGGAATTACAAACTTATGGTCTGAGTATGTTTTAACCAAATATGTAATTGCATCCAAAATTTTATCAATTCTTTCCCCGTGATTTTCTCTTCTGTGTGCAGTAATCAGGACAGTTTTATCATCAATCGGAATATCTTTTTGAGCAAAAAATTCTTTGGCTTGCTCCATTGTTTTTTCTGATAAGCAGAAAAGAGCGTCGATTACGGTATTTCCGGTGACATGAATCTTATTTTCGCTTATATCTTCTTTTAGTAATGCGTTTTTATTTTTTTCAGTCGGAGCAAAATGCAATTCTGCAACGCGTGAAGTCATTTGACGCATAACTTCTTCCGGGAACGGTTCATAAATATCATAAGAACGCAGTCCCGCTTCTACGTGAAATACAGGAATTTTATTATAAAAACTTGCCAAGGCTCCGCATAATACGGTCATTGTGTCCCCTTGAACAATTGTTGCATCAATTTTATTATCGGTGAAAACTTTTCCGAGCGATGTCAGAATTCTTGATTGGACTTCCACCAAAGTTTGATTCTCGCGCATACTGTCAAGGTTTATATCCGCCTGCAAGCCGAAATATGCCAAGGTTTGATTGGATAATTCTTTTTGCTGCTCTGTATTGCAGACAATAACTCTGTACTGCTCAGGGTATTTTTTTAATTCCAATATTATCGGGGCTAATTTTATAACCTCCGGTCTTGTTCCAAAAACAAATAGTATATTCTTCTTATTCATAACTTGAAGTTTATTATAAAAATTATAAATTTGCAATTAACAATAATTATCCGGGTGGCTAATCCTCAGTCGAGTTTAATTATTTTTCAGCTTTTCATATTATGGTTTGAAAAGGAGATAGCTATGTTTGATTTGTTTATACTTGAATCTTGTCCGTATTGTCAAAGAGTTATGGCTTATTTGAAAGAAAATAATATATCATTTCATAAATTTGATATTTCAAATAGAGATAACGTTCAAAAATTGCTTAAACTAGGCGGAATGGAGCAGGTTCCATTTTTATACGATGAGGAAAACGACGTCAGAATGTATGAGTCTGATGATATTATTGCTTATTTGAATAGTTTTAAAAAGGTGTAAATATGAGTTTTAATTATAATCCAAAAAGTTCTTATGTTGATGTAAATGAGTGTACTTCACGCGGTGCATGCTCGATTTCGCCCTCAATTTCTGCTTTATCAGAACTGGGGATGAAGTTTTTAGAGTTTGTTTCCTATTATGTTTTAAAGCTTGAAAAACTGGGTGCGCAAAATGACAAAATGAAGCTTGAAATTATTAATACTCTTGCAAGTTTTGTGTCAATCAATGAATTCAGTGAAGAACAGTTGTTTTCACTTGTAGAACAAGCGTATTTCATGTTTAAAGAAACACAAAATACCTATAAGGATTATTGCAAACGAAACGGGATAGTTTATAAAGAACTTTCCGATAAAATTCCGTTTTCTGATAAAACGCCCCTTGCAAAAGCAATTTCAATCGGTGAAAAACTTGTTCTGAAAAGTTCCTCATCCAAAAATCAAGAACTTAAAAACTTGATTTCTATTTTAGATATTGTGATTAAAAGTGTAAGTATAAATATAATAAAACTTACAGATTTTAACGAATTTGACACCGAAGCTGCCGATAAAGTTTTATCAGCCTTGAATTTATTTAATCGTCGTCAAATCAGCACCGAAAAAATTTCCGGCGAAATAACTTCTCTTGCGGATTTGGATAAATCGCTGCAACTAAAGATAAGCGATAATTTATTGTCCTCGTTCGGCGGAATTTCTGAGGTAAAAGTTTCGCATTCGACAAGGGGCGGCAAGGCAATACTTGTATCGGGTAATAATTTCTTTGATTTGTTAAAAATATTGAGAGAAACTAAAAATCAGGAAATAGATATTTATACGCATTCAAATCTTTTGATTACGCACGCGCTCAAGGTTTTTCAGGAGTTTGACAACTTAAGAGGGCATTACGGTGATTTGACAGAGAGCTGCATTTTGGATTTTGCAACTTTTCCGGGTGCAATATTACTAACAAAAAACTCAAAAAATAATACTGAATATCTCTATCGCGGCAGATTGTATTCCAACGATTTTATTGTTCCAAAAGGCGTTATAAAGATTGAAGATAATAATTATAATGACTTGATTGAGGCTGCAAAATCAGCAAAAGGTTTTTCTAAAGGTAAAACTAAACCTGATACAATTGTGGGATATGATGAAGCTGACTTGTTTGAGAAAATCGAAAACATTTTTGAACGGCTTAATGATAATGAACTTTCACGATTGTTTATTTTAGGAACCGAAGCGCACAGGTTTATACAAAAAGAATATTTTGACGAATTTTTTGAGGCATTAGCTGATGATGAATTTGTGATAAGTTTTTCTTATTCTTCGGACAAGGACCATGTTTTAACTATACCTATAGGGAACTATATTCCACTAGGTACCGGGATATTAAATTCAATATTTAAAAACTTTTCACTACAGGATGACAGACTGCATTTTATGTTTTCGACGTGTGATGTAATGACAGTTTCAAGTATTATCAATTTGGCATCAAGCGGCGCAAGAAATATCTATATGGCTAAATGCTCGCCAACACTTGTAAATCCTTCTGTTTTTGAAACTTTCAGACAACAATACAGTATAAAAGTTTTAGATAAAGCGGTTTCGGACTTGTCTAAAATCCGCAATGAAAAAAGCACCCAATAAATATTGAGTGCTTTTCAATATGTTTACTTACACCAGCTTATAATAAAGATTGAATATTATAAGCAATCGGTTGGATACCCGGATTAGTATCTGTAATGAGCAAAAGCTTTGTTAGCTTCAGCCATTCTGTGGGTATCTTCACGTTTTTTGCAAGCTGCACCTTGTCCGTTAGATGCGTCAATCAATTCATTTGTTAATTTGTCAATGAATGATTTTCCGCCTCTTTTCTTAGCTGATTCAATCAACCAAGAAGAAGAAAGAGCAAAACCTCTGTCTGCTTTAACTTCGATAGGAACTTGGTAAGTAGAACCACCGATACGACGAGCTTTAACTTCCAATAAAGGAGTAGCATTTGTCATAGCTTTTTGGAACAATTCGATTGGATCTTCATTTGTTCTTTCTTTGATTCTTTCCATTGTTCCGTAGAAAATCTTTTCAGCTAAAGACTTTTTACCACGTCGCATAATTCTGTTGATGAATTTTGAAACATCAACGCTGTTATATACAGGATCTGCTAAAGGTATTCTTCTTGCAGGTTTAGAACGTCTTGACATTACTTCTTACCTCCCTTTGCATTCTTTTTAGCACCATATTTAGATCTGCTTTGAGTTCTGTTAGCAACACCTGCAGTATCTAATGTACCGCGGACAATGTGATAACGAACACCAGGTAAATCCTTAACACGACCGCCTCTTATAAGAACAACACTGTGTTCTTGCAAGTTGTGTCCAATACCCGGAATATATGAAGTAACTTCAAATCCGTTAGTTAATCTAACCCTGGCAACTTTTCTAAGTGCTGAGTTTGGTTTTTTAGGGGTTGTAGTATAAACCCTTGTACATACTCCGCGTCTTTGTGGACAATTCATCAAAGCCGGAGATTTAGTTTTGTCTTGAAGCTTTTTACGTTCAGAACGAACAAGCTGGTTAATAGTTGGCATAATTTCTCCTTTTAATTTTACCAAATTGCACTGACTAAGCCTGATTGGGAGCTTGTGCTTCGCGTCCCGGCTTTTACATATTCATACGAGCCGTCAAATCCAGCACGAAAATTTCGACTAGTACACTTATATCTAACATCAAGCAGGGCTAAATGTCAAGTATATGTAAGTGAATAGGTAAATAAGTTAATAAGTTAATAAGAGAGTAAGTTAATAGGTGAATGGGTTAATAAGTTGATAAGAATTATCTCTACATTTGCAATGTTTATCACCTTGTGAGCTTGTAAAATATTCGTCATTGCGAGCGTATGTGAAGCAATCCGGGTCAAATTCAGACAAATATCACAAGCAAAAGATTCTTTGCTTTGCTCAGAAATCCTGAGAATCTTACCTTACGGCATAATCAATAATTTTTGATACCCCCGGGATTCTCGGTTTTTTACCCATCAGACTGAATGTGCAGCCATACAAAATTATTGCAATTAAAAATGTTTGTAATAGAGAGTATTCACCAAAAAATGGTCTGTTAAGCAAAAAGCCGATTTGGGCGGTAAGTGTATTGATAAGCGGGATATATGATAAAATCCCTGCAATTAACTCGAGGCACTTTGAAATTACATAAAGTGACAGCGATATAAATATTGATTGAAAGACGTTAAATTGCAAGAATTTGGACGGAGTTTTTCTCAAAAAATACATGATGACCAGTATAATCATGCCTGCCCACCCCGCACTGATATAAGATGCTGTGCTGAAAATTTTATCAGTCAATTTAACCTGTTCAAGGTTAGCTCTCATTATTTTTCTCCACGGACAGATTTAACGTAATCTTCCATAACCTGACTGTAAATTAATCTGTATTCGTCATTATCAGGCGCAAGGCTGATAGATGCACGGTACGCTTGAATAGCCTGTTCCAAATCTTTATTCAAATAGTGGACATTACCTAAAAGCATGTAAGTTTCAGGGTTGTTCTGTTCTACTTGAAGGGCTTTTCTATACAGTTTAACCGCATCATCAAGTCTGTTCAGGCTTGAATACAGATTAGCCAAAAGTACATACGCATTCGGAGCCTTTGGCTCAAATTCAATAGCTGTGTTAAACATTTGTTCAGCTTTGTCAAACTCTTTGAATTCGGTCATCGAAATTGCATAGCAAATGTATATTTTATATTTGTCATCCGTCATGGACAAAGCCTTATCGTAGTATGTATACGCTTGTGCTTTGTCTTTTGTAAGTGTAAGCGCATTAGCTATACATACCGCTACAAGTTCATTGTCCGGGTGAAGTACAAAAACCTTTTTGAAAAGCTTTAGAGCTGTTTCATAATCAAACAGCTTAAAACATACGTTACCTAAGTCGATCAACGCGTTGCAGTTTTCAGGGTCAAGCGATAGTGATTTTTCGTAATACGCTTTAGCTTCGACATAATCCTCAATATCCTGATATAACAATGCGATAGCGTTATATATTTCAGGGTTTGTTGAATTCAAGTCGATTGCTCTGTTGTAGTAGAACAAAGCTTTTGAAAAGTTTTTCCATTCAGCAAAAACATTACCGATATTGTAATATATCAGATAGTTTTTCGGGTTAACTTCCAACGCTTTATTGTAGTAAGAGAGCGATTTTCTAAAATCACGTTCATAAAACCACATCGTACCCATGCCAACGAGAGCCTGAACATCGTCAGGTTTGATTGCAAGCAGGCTGTCCAACACAGACATAACTTTGTCGTAATCCTTCTGGACAAGATAAAGCTCTGACAACTGGTGATAATTCTCAATATTGTTCGGCTCTTTAGCCATCTTAACGACCAGGGCGTTAATTTTCTCATTTAAACTTAGATTTTCCATGCCCTAATTGTATCTGATTATTGAGATTTTGTAAATCGGTTAACAGAAATTAACATAATTTAACGGATAAATAGCTTATGCTCTCAACAATAGCAAGACAATATACCTGCCCTAATTGTTTAAATTTGGCTTTACTTCTATTTTCTACTTTAAATTACTATTTAATTCTATCTTCTAATTTCTATCTATCAGTTCAGTTTAAAATTGCAGTCAACTATTAGTTACCACCGCTTGAATATTGCGGTATTAACTCTTTAGCCCCGCCTTTTTCCATATCTTGACAGAACTTCAAGTCGCCTTCAGCGAGTTGAGCTTGAGAATCAAGTTGATCAAGTTCGGCTTTCAACAAGAATTCCTCATCTTTCAATGGTTCAAGCTGAGTGTCACGCAAGTTTTCATAATAGTCTGTTATCTGTTGTTCCACTGTTGTGTAGTACGCATCTACTTGACTTGTACACATTGCAAGTTTGTTGTTGTATTGAGCTAGTTTTGTTTGATCAACACTTGTCGGATCTCCAGATGACAATCCTGTAAGCCCAAGTTCGTCTGCAAGTTGAGTTTGCAAGTTAGCCTTAACTTGATTCATTTGAGCTTTCAAGTTGTTCTTGTCAGTCTGTTCGGCTCTGCTAATCTGCTTATCCACGATTCCGACTTGTTTGGTTGCCCTTTGAAGTCTTACCTGGATACGCATTTTTTGGGATTCGATTTCCCGTTTCCGTCTGCTGGCAGACAGTTTTCCAAATGCACCTAATAAGAAACTCATTTTTCTAATCCTTGTGTTAGTATTGTAGTGTCCGTAATTATATAAACGATTCCTTTTGCTTATAATTGCTTTTTCTCAGCTCATATATTAAGAATTGTTACAACTCTATGAAATATTTGAGTATATACTTTTTATATCGCAAAGTATCTATCCCAGTATTTACGCTAATATAGCAGGTTGATAATTTTTCATGTTTTTTGTAAAATTATTCTATACTTTATTAATTCATCGGGGAGATTTTTAACATGTTTAAAAAATTTTTTAATACAAAGACAATAATTTTCATGATTTTGGCTATTGGGCTTCTACTTCTCATGCCAAAACTTATTGGACTTTTTATGATTCTGTTTGCATCTTATGTTCTTGCAGCAGCTTTAAACCCGTTTGTTAACAAACTGGAGTTGAAGTTCAAAAACCGTGCAGCATCTGCTTCTGTTGTTGTTATTAGTGCTATTGTTGCTTTATTTGCTCTTATTTTGCCAATAATAGTTATGTGCTATAAAGAGGTTGAATTGTTTATTTCACTTATGCCGCAGAAGGCTATGAATTTATATAATTTTGTTACTCATTCAAAACTTTACGGACATACAATATCTGATTTAATCCCGATGGAACAATTGGCTGATGCCTCTTCTAATATTGCGCAGAATGTTTTGAATCAATCAGTTAATTTCACAATGGCTCTTGCTCAAATGTTGTTCTTTGCATTGGCTCTTACAATGTTTATATATTACATTTTGGTTGACAAAAGCTATCTAAGAGGAAAGTTTATAGAATTTTTCCCGCCGGCATTGAAAGAAAAAGCAAGCTGCATTTTACATAACATAACATCTAAAGTCGGTAATTATGTCCGCGCTCAGGTAATATCAATGATTGCTGTCGGATTAATGATTACCCTTGTTGTTGCAGTCTTGGGTATTGATTATCCTATTTTGCTTGGGTTAATTGCAGGAATTCTTGATATTATTCCGCTGCTTGGACCGACAATCGCTTTAGCCGTAATCGTTGCGGTTGCTTTCCCTCTTGGAATTACAAAAATAATTTTGGCATGTATTTTGTTCCTTGCTGCTCAGCAAGTTTCAAATTACGTAATTCGTCCGTTCTTGTTCGGGCGTTTTATGAAGCTTCACCCGATAACAATCCTTGTTGCAATATTCGTTGCCCAGGAGTTCCTCGGAGTTTGGGGTGTTATCTTGTCACCTGCAATTGCGGCGACTCTTTGTGTTTTGGTAGATGAGTTATACTTAACACCTATCAATGAAATAGAAAGCGGAACTACCGGTGAATAATTCTAAAGACGAAATCTTTTTATATCCGCGGCAGGTTCGCAAGGATGCGGATTATAATATGTGGTTTGTTTTTCCGGGGATTGAATCTTTCGCGCTTTCTTCGCTTGGATATCTGTGGCTTTTTCGGGAACTCGACATGCTTGAGGATGTCGATATTGAAAGAATTTACTCCGATACAAAAACCACAAGGATAATGCGTAATAAAGTCGATTTAATCGCATTTTCGCTAAGCTTTGATATGGATTTTCTTGAGGTTTTCAAAACTTTGGAGTGGTGCGGTTTTCCGTTCAAATCCCGTGAACGCTCGGATGATATCCCTTTAATATTTGCCGGAGGTCCTGTTGTGACCTCAAACCCCGAGCCATATAGAGATATTTTCGATTTCTTCATCATTGGGGAAGGCGAGTCCTCGCCGGACGGGGTATCATGCTACCAGTTTACGCAATCAGACTCAGGTATTTCTAATTTAGATTTATCTTGTGGTGTTAATGGACGGGTTGTTGAGTTATGCTGTAAGATGAAAGGGCGACCTAAATCTGAGATTTTAAAAGAATTAGCTAAATTTGAATGTGTATATGTGCCGGGAATTACTGATAGAGTTGTGAAATCAACTAAAAAACTTGCGCAGTGTGTTTATACACCAATTATTAGCGAAAAATCTTTTTTCTCTAATACTTTTATTTTAGAGGTTGAACGCGGCTGTGCAAATAGATGCGGTTTTTGTTTGGCATCATATATAAACCTTCCGATTCGTTTTGTCCCATATGAAGAGATAATTGACTCAATAGAACTAGGTTTAAAGCATACAAATAAAATCGCATTACTTGGTGCGCAAATTACGGCACACCCGAGATTTGTCGATATTTGCAAGTATATTGAAGACAAAATTGACAATGGTCATAATATTGAAATGGGCATTTCATCATTGCGTGTAGATTCTTTTACTGTTCCGATTGTGCGCTCGTTAGTTAAAGCGGGACAGAGAAATTTAACGCTGGCAATAGAGGCCGGAAGTGAACGATTAAGACGAGTTATAAATAAAAACCTTACAGAAGAACAGATATATTCGGCAATTGATGCTGCGATAGAATGCGGGCTGCGCGGAATGAAGTTTTACGGAATGTTAGGGCTTCCGACAGAAACCCCGGATGATGTTGAAGAACTTGTGAATCTTGCAAAAAGAATTAAATCTAAATATAAAGGTTTTGATTTGTCTTTTGGTTTTTCGACCTTTGTTCCGAAGGCTGCAACTCCGTTTCAGTGGTTTGGAAGGGACAGTGAAAAATCCTTAGAAACAAAATCTAAATATTTGCAAAAAGAATTGCATAAAATTGGGGTGCAAGTTAGTGTTTCAAGTCCGAAATGGGATTATTATCAAGCGGTGCTTTCCCGCGGTGATAGTCGCTTGGCTGATTATCTCATTGAAGTCTACAAGCTTGGCGGAAAATTGGGCGCGTTTAAGAAAGCCGCTAAGAATTTGAAAATAGATACTGACTATTACGCAATATCAACTTACCCGTACGACAAATCTTTGCCTTGGGATTTTATAGAAATGCGCCCCGGAAAAGATTTTTTAATCAACGAATCAAAACGGTTAGTTCATACTTCTTAATATTTGGGCAATTCTTCTGCTAAAAATATCTTTATATTACTAAGAAGGCAATTTATATATATAGGAGAATTATTATGAACAGTGTAGATTTAGGCGTAGCAAATTGTAATGTAAAAGAGCTTACAACTGAGCAGAAGGCTGAGGTTCGTAAGGTTATTGTAGAACAATACAAACAAATTGAGTCTAATAATCTTGAGCGAACTCCAAACTGTGATGAATATTTTGGTGCCGCTTATTGCTTCTCTCCAAAAACTGTCGCTAACGGTGTTATAAGCTTGACTGCAGTTGTTACTGCACTAAAAACTCTAGCTCAAACAGGTTTTGACATTTGGGATGAATTTACCAAACGCTTTGGAAAACCTGAATCAAAAGAAGAAGAACAAGCATTGAAAGCTGCATTAAATGTTGATGTTTAGCACTACAAAGGAGTGTGATCCGAATAAACAAGGCTTGCCCAATCGTCAAAATAGCTGATTTGTGTCGCACTGCCGGTTCTTATAAATATTTTTGAAAGTTTATCAGCAGGTATATCGAGTGCCGCGCAGATTGCAGCTTGAATGACCTCAGGATGCGTCACAATGATTATTCTGTTTCCGATGTTATCTTCGACAAGTTTTTCAATAACTGTTTTAACCCTGGATATAAATTCTGTCGAACTTTCAGCATCGCCCATAGTTTCGTTTGGCGTAAGAAGCAGGTTTGTAAAATCAGGATATTTGTTCAAGAGGTTTTCTACTGTTAAGCCGCTCCATTTGCCGAATTTTCTTGATGTCAACTCATCAAGAGTTTCATAATCTTTTTTGAACATCTTTGCTATCATCATAGCCGATTGAGCAGTTCTGACAGATGGAGAAGCGTATATTGCATCGTTTTTTACACCGCGAGCTTTAAAGTATTTAGCCAGTGATTCCATCTCCTCAATCCCGGATTCTGATAACGGCGGATAATTCTGTGCGTCTGAAAATCTACCCTCCTCAGAATAAATTGTTGCTCCGTGACATACAAATGTTATTTTACATTTTCTGTGGAAATACATATCAGCTCCTTTATATATTTACATTATAGCATAGTTTTTATTTTTGCGGTAGTATATAGAAAAAGGAGATTATGCACATGAAGGGAACAGCTTTTAAATTCGGAGATAATATTTCAACAGACCATATCGCGCCCGGCAGATTGTATCACTTACGTTCAAATTTGGACGAATTTGCCAAGCACGTATTGGAGGATGCTGATGAAACTTTTGCTGCAAGAATGAAAAAAGGTGATTTTGTTGTTGCCGGTTCTAATTTCGGGCTTGGGTCTTCAAGAGAGCATGCTCCGTTGATTATGAAAATTGCCGGAGTTGGTGCGGTTTTAGCAAAATCTTTTGCAAGGATTTTTTACAGAAATGCAATAAATATCGGACTTTTGGCAATTGAATGCGATACAGATGCTATTGATGATGGCGATGAATTGGAATTAGACGTTGAAAAAGGTGTGATAACAAATCTCACGAATGGTTCCATTATTCAAATTGAGCCGCTTCCGCCTGTTATGATTAAACTGCTTCAAGATGGCGGATTGGTTGAGCATATTAAGAAAAACGGCGATTTTAAACTTACTGACTAATTGTTTTTGCCGTAATATCTTAATATATTGAGTTTATTATAGATGTGTACTATTCTATTTTATAGGACAGACTTATTTTAAAGGGAGAAAGCATGAATATTCAA
>JAMPCZ010000002.1:43079-47344 GCA_023665935.1 Muribaculaceae bacterium
AATAATATGTGAAAAGTGGCGGCGAGTGAAAATCCCCCGCCGCCACTTTATAAACCTTTTTGCTTATTCACAGCTAATATAGCCGTTTAATGCTGTGTAAGCTGCTACATATGGGGAAGAGAGGTATATATAACCTTTGGTATTACCCAATCTTCCTTGGAAGTTCCTGTTTTGGGTTGTCAGGCAAACCTCGTCATCTGCAAGAATTCCGGCGTGAATCCCTACGCAAGGTCCGCAGCCCGGAGGAAGGATTGTTGCGTTTGAGTCAATAAAGATTTCCAGCAAGCCTTCTTTTAATGCTTGTTTATATATGTCGCGCGATGCCGGACAAATCAACATTCTAACATCTTTGTGAACCTTTTTACCTTTTAAAATACCTGCAACGATGCGCATATCTTCAATTCTACCGTTAGTACAAGTTCCGACATACACTTGTTGAACTTTTATGTCGTTCAATTCTTTTGCAAGTTTTGTGTTGTCTACTGTGTGCGGGCAAGAAACCGTATGGTCAATAGTTGATGCGTCAATTTCTATTACTCTTTTATAAACGGCATCAATGTCAGGTGTTATTGTTTGGAATTTATCTCCTCTGCCGCGGGAATTTAGATATTCTTTTGTTTTCTCGTCAGGTACAAACAATCCGCATTTTGCGCCGGCTTCAACTGCCATATTTGCTAATGTGAATCGTTCTGCCATACACATATTGTCGATTGTGTCGCCGCAAAATTCCAAAGCTTTGTATGTTGCCCCGTCAGCACCAATCATTCCGATAAGGTGAAGCATTAAGTCTTTTGAGCAAATACCTTCTCTAAATTTTCCGTTTACAACTATTTTAAAAGTTTGAGGTACTTTTAGCCATGTTTTGCCCAGTGCCATAGCTACTGCAACATCTGTAGAGCCCATCCCTGTTGCGAATGCGCCCAGTGCTCCTGATGTGCAGGTGTGAGAATCAGCTCCGACTAAGATTTCTGTCGGGTTTACGAAAGTTTCAACAAGTCTTTGGTGACAAACCCCTGAGCCGACTTCTGATAGGACTGCGCCGTAATCACGCGCAAAGTCACGTAAGGTTGTGTGCATGTTAGATAATTCTTTTTTAGGGCTTGGTGAAGCATGGTCAATAAACAGAATAGTGCGTTCCGGATTGTTCAACTTTTCTTTTCCGAGTTTCTTAAATTCCTGAACTGTTAAAGGTCCTGTTCCGTCTTGAACCGCGCAAACATCAACTTTTGCGATTACAAGTTCGCCTGCTTTAACTTCTTTTCCTGCGTGATTTGATATAATTTTTTCAACTAAAGTTTGTCCCATACTCATGTCCCTCTTTTACAACTCTATATATGCAGAGTACCATAAAATTAAAGATAAAGATATTAATATTTTTCCAGGTATTTTTTAGAGCATGCAGGTCCGCCGTATGTAGCATTCTCGTCGCAAGCATATTGTGAATTTGAGTAATATGTTCCGGCACCGGCAGGAATAACATTATTTAGATTTTGCATATTTAGGGTGAAAATGTCTTTTCCTATTGTATTTGGAGGGTATTTCCCGTTAGTATCTACTGATATTCTTCCAAAACCTGTAGTGTTTGTATCTATTGCGAAAACATAATCAGGTGTTTGAAAGCAAGCTGTTCTGTAGTATCCTAAAATCCAAAACCCTGCATCTTTTCCGTTTAGATATTTATAATCGGTTTTACTTCCGACGTATTTTGCTAATATTCCATCGCACTTCCAGCCGCTGATTTTTCTATTACCAAATTTACAATCTCCGTTGCATGAGGCATTAATGTTTTTAAAATATTTGCTGAAAAGATTGATAACGGATTGGGTCACCTCCACACCGTTTGGTTTCAAGCCGTCTTCAGTTTCTTGCAATCTTACAGCTTGTTCAAATGTGTCAACATCATAGTCATAGGAGATTTGTTTTGCGACTTGTGTGAATGTTGCATAAGCCTTTTTCCAGGTATTGATACTTTTTTTCTGTTGATAGTTTTGTATTAAATTTGGGATAGTTAAAGCTGCTATAATACCAATAATTCCAAGTGTGATGAGTACTTCGGCTAATGTAAATCCGCAAAACTTCATGTTCTCTCCTTAATCTACAGTTTATATAACATAAATAATAGTTTATTGAATTTATAAAGTCAAGATTATAAATTTAAACTATGGATAAAGTTGGATTGTTGAAAATTTTTGGTTTGAATTTGAAGTTGGAACGTATAAGAGCTGGGTTAACTCAAGAGAAAGTTGCGGAAGATTTAGATTTTAGTTCGGTTTATGTTTCAAACGTGGAAAGTGGTAAGCACAACCAAGTTTCATTAATCAATGCTTATAAATTTGCGAATTTTTATGGGAAACCATTGGATTATCTTTTGACTGAAAAGTCCTAATGCTTTTGTCAATATCACATTTTGTGTAAATAGTTTTCAAAACAATTTATATCTGGCAAGCCCTTTACGGAACGAGTAATCAATGTTTGCGAGATAACAACAAGCGGACACTTGTCTGAGCGTAAGTGAGTTGTGTCCGCTTAGGTCGAGCAATACAATTGATTAACGAGTGGAGTTCAGGGCTTTTGTTTTGAGGCACTTTTGCCACCAAAAGTGCCCCTGTCCGGAGGACCCATCGGAGATGAAATTAAATTTTGAAAAATATTCATTCCACATTTCTTGTGCCGACAAGAAACGTGGAGCAAGCGAATTTTCGGTAGGGTGAAACGAAGTGAAACCCGTAAGGTGTCGGACGACGTTGAGTCTTCCGACCCCCCGAATAATTCAAGAGAGAAGCTCTCGCCCATCGCTTCATTCGCTAATAAAAGTACGCGCTCAACTAATAAGCGCATAACTCACTTACGCTCAGACAAGTGCGCTTTTGTTGCTGTTTCGCGCAACATTTATTGCTCATTTCACGGAGGGCGAAAATATTTATATTAATAGTTGAAACTTATTAATATAAAATGTGTTATAACAACTTAATAATGTAATTGACACGGAGGTATGTCCGTGTTAGACTCGGTATGTCAGAAGTTAACAATCGAATACGATTTCAAAATGGCTCAAATACAGCTTGTGTTTTGGCGTATTCGCTCATATTATCGGGTAACCCAAAACCTGAAAAATAAATGTGATTAAACAATTTTAGAAAGGTAAAATCAATGGAAAACAATGAAGAATTAAAAGTTACTGAATCTGTAGAAGCTACAGAAGAAGTTAAAGCTGAAGAAACTGTTGTTGAAGCAGCAGCTTCTGAAGAAAAACCTGCTCGTGGCAGAAGAGGCCGTGGCAGAAAACAAAAAATTGAAACAACTGAAGAAAAACCTCAATCTGATTGGACTGAAACTGTTGTTCAAATCAGCCGTGTAACAAAAGTTGTTAAGGGTGGTAAAAAGTTAAGCTTCCGTGCTATTGTTATCGTTGGTAACAAAAAAGGCCAAGTTGGTATCGGTTGTGCTAAAGCTGCTGAAGTTATCATTGCTATTCAAAAAGCTATCGCTGACGGTAGAAAAAATGTTATCAATGTACCTATCTTCAAAACAACTATTCCTCACCCAATTACTGGTAAATCAGGTGCAGGTGCTGTAATGCTTAGACCTGCTTCTGAAGGTACAGGTATTATTGCCGGTGGTGCTGTTCGTTCAGTATTAGAACTTGCTGGTATTGAAAATATCCTTTCAAAATCTTTAGGTTCTAAATCTCCACTAAACGCAGCTAACGCTACTATTGAAGCTCTAAAATCATTAACTCCGTTCAATGATGTTGCTAAAAAACGCGGCTTAACCATGGCTGAACTTTTAAACTAGTAATAAGTAGTATTTAAATAAAATTTATAAGGAAATAAAATTATGACAGATAAGAAAAATGAAATGATTAAAATTAAGCTTGTTAAGAGTTTAATCGGCTCATCTGAGCACCAACGCAGAGTAGTTAGAGGCTTAGGTCTAACTAAAAAAGATCAAGTTGTTGAACACGCAGCTTCAGCTACAATTTTAGGTATGGTTAACAAAGTATCTCACTTGTTAGAAGTTGTTAAGTAATTACCGAACAGTAGATTTATTATAAATTACAAAGAAAGAGGAAAATAATATGTCAAATATAACATTAGAAGATTTAAGACCTGCTGAAGGTTCTACATCTAAATCTAAAAGAGTTGGTAGAGGCCGTTCTTCAGGACACGGTAAAACTTCTTGCCGCGGTCACAATGGTGAAGGTCAAAGATCAGGTAACTCATCTAAAAGAGGTTTTGAGGCGGACAAATGCCTGCTTACAGAAG
>JAMPCZ010000002.1:47444-58606 GCA_023665935.1 Muribaculaceae bacterium
AGATGTTTGGATTGGCGAAGGAAGTCAGGAATTCTTGAAAGATAAAACCCTGTACTCATATTTCCCTAAAAATTTTGAATACTATGAGGTGATATTTAACGGAGTAAAATTTGTACCTCGAAAATTGACTCTAAGTGAAGTAGAAAAACTATTTCCGGAATACAAAATAATCAAAGTATCTGACTTGCAAAAAGGAACATTACAAATAAAATTTTCAAAAAAATCGAGTAAATTTGTCATCGTAAATGATGTTGGGGAAAACTTCTACAAGTACTACGTAGTGCCAAATGAAAGTAAAAAACTTGAGCTTGAAGAATTTTCAAATAAGTTTAACGTTTCAAGCAGCGTGAACATAAAAATCCAACGACTGGAAGGATGTTCAAAAGCTTACCCTTGCTATGAAATAGAGGTAATACAATAATCTATGACAGAACTGATTTCTAATCCAATAATAATTGCGGTAATATTACTTTGCGTATTATGTTTATGCAGAATAAACGTACTTCTTGCCCTAATCATATCGGCGGTAGTTGGCGGACTTATCGGGCACATCAGCCTAAGTGAAGTTATGAGTATCTTCATTAACGGAATGGGAGGAAATTCAGAAACTGCACTAAGTTACATTTTACTCGGAGCATTCGCAGCCTCAATGACCCATACCGGATTGGCTCCGGTTTTGGCAAAAAAAATAGCTGCAATTATTCAGACAAAAAAATACCTGTTGTTATTTATCCTGACAGGGATTGCAATACTTTCTCAAAATCTGATTCCGGTACACATTGCATTTATACCGATTCTTATTCCTCCGCTTTTAACAATAATGAATAAACTTAAAATAGACAGACGTGCAGTTGCCTGCTCACTTGCCTTCGGTTTAAAAGCTCCGTATATCGTAATCCCGGCGGGATTTGGATTGATATTCCAAGGATTAATCGCCGAAAATATCACCCAAAATGGTGTGGAAGTCTTAAAAAATGATGTTTGGAAGTCCGCTTGGGTCTTAGGATTAGCAATGTTTATCGGTTTCTTGACCGCAATATTTATCAGCTATAGAAAACCTAGAGAATACAAGAATCTTGAAATAAAACAGATTGAAGAAAAAGAGGATTTAAAACTGACAAAAAACCACTATATTACGCTTGCAGCGGCAATTTTGACTCTTATTGTACAATTATGGACAAATTCTCTGCCGTTAGGCGCATTGGTAGGTTTAGCCGTAATATTTGGGCTAAAAGCAATTGATCATGACAAAATGGACAAACTTATAAATGAAGGTGTCGGATTAATGGGATATGTAGCGTTTGTAATGCTTGTTGCAGCAGGTTTTGCCAGTGTAATGAAAGCAACAGGCGGAATTGATGCACTTGTTAATTCCATAACACCTTATATGATGTCAAGCAAACTCATTGCCGCAGCATTGATGCTGTTTGTCGGGTTATTTATTACAATGGGAATAGGAACCTCATTTGGAACAATTCCGATTTTGGCGGTTCTCTATGTTCCGATTTGTATAAAATTAGGATTTAGTATTCCGTCAATAATAATTGTTCTTGCTGCAGCCGCGGCTTTGGGCGATGCAGGGTCGCCGGCATCAGACACAACCCTTGGACCAACGGCTGGACTGGATGCTGACGGTCAGCATAACCATATTTGGGATACGTGTGTACCAACATTTTTACACTACAATATTCCGCTGATTCTTGCAGCACTGATTTCTGTGGTGATTTTTAAATAAAATTTAACTAAAAATTACAAGATTCTGAATCAAGTTCAGAATGACGAAATTTTTAATTGCGAAAAATAAGTTAAACTTAGTTAATATAAACTTTTTTTGAATATTTTTGTATGATACCATGTCGCTATGGTTGATACAGAACAAAAATACGTGCCGCTGCACTTACACACCGAATATTCACTACTGGACGGAGCTATCAGAATCGGGGAGTTGTTAAATTTCTGCAAGGAAAATAATTTTCCTGCAGTTGCCGTAACCGATCACGGCGTAATGTACGGCGATATGGAGCTTTATGAGCTGGCTAGAGATTCAGGTGTAAAACCAATTATGGGCTGCGAATTCTATGTCCACAACGGAGATATTGAAGAGCGCGACAAAAACAATAATCCTTGCTATCACTTGGTTTTACTTGTAAAAAACAATGTCGGCTATGCTAATATAATTAAACTGACTTCAATTGCATGGTGCAAGGGCCGCTATGTAAAACCGCGTATCAACTGGGAACTTTTAGAAAAATATCACGAAGGCTTAATCTGCTGCTCAGCATGTCTTGGGGGTGAAGTATTACAGCAGCTTCTCAAAAATGATTACGAAGGCGCAAAGGCTACCGCAAAAAAATACAAAGATTTATTTGGAGAAGATTATTACATAGAACTTCAAGACCACGGATTAGAAGAGCAAAAACGCACAAACCCCGAACTTATAAGACTTGCAAAAGAACTTGATATCGAAATGGTTATCACAAACGACTCTCACTATCTGCGCCTGGAAGATGCCGATATGCACGACACCTTGCTTTGCATGCAGACAAACAGTGACAAAGATGACCCAAATCGTTTCCATTTTGCAAACAACGAATTTTATGTTAAAAATGTTGCCCAATTAAGAGATTCCTTTAAATGGCTGGATAGTGAAACCTTTGACAGATGTATCAAAAACACTGTTGTAATTGCGGATAAATGCCACTTGATGCTTGAACTGGGTAAAAGCCCGCTGCCTGATTACGAAGTTCCGGCAGGATACACTATTGATACATATTTAGAATACATTGTTCATGTCGGATTAAAAAAACGATACGGTGAAGTTTCTGACTCAATAAAAGAGCGTGTAAAATACGAACTCGGAGTAATTCAGCAAATGGGCTTCTCCGCATATTTCCTAATTACCTGGGACTTTATCCACTACGCAAAAACCCACGGAATTCCAGTTGGACCCGGACGTGGTTCCGCTGCCGGTTCGGTTGTAGCTTACGCACTAGAAATTACTGACCTTGACCCGGTCGAACATAAACTCTTGTTTGAAAGATTCTTAAACCCTGAACGTTTCACCATGCCCGATATTGATATAGACTTTTGTATTGAACGCCGCGGGGAAGTTATTGAGTACGTAACAAAAAAATACGGCGAAGATAAAGTCTGTCAAATTATCACCTTTGGTACATATGCCGCAAAAGCTGCATTCAAAGGCGTTGCAAGAATTATGCGTGTTCCGTTCTCCGAATCAAACAGGCTCGCAGGACTTATTGAACCTGCAATAGAACTTGCAATGAGTATTAACGACAAGGCTAAAACTCTTAAAGCGGCAATGCAGTATGAAGGTTCCGAACTTCGTGCCTTGTACGATAAGGACGAACAAATCCCATGCGGAGATCCGACAGAAGGTAAAACAGTCGGCATGAAAAAGCTTATTGATTTGGCTGTCGGAATTGAAGGGCTAAAAAACAATACAGGTACACACGCAGCAGGTGTAATTATTGCACCAAAACCGCTTGATGAAATTTTGCCGGTACAGCCTTCTAAGGACGGTATTATCCAAACAGGTTATCCGCCGCACGCGGTAACTGAGGTTTTAAGCCTTTTAAAAATGGACTTTTTGGGACTGCGAAACCTGACCACTATTTATAAAACAGTTGATATGATTAAGCGTCGCCAGGGAATAGAACTTGCAATCAACGATATCCCGCTGGATGATAAACCGACATACAATATGCTTATGACCGGGGATACCGATGGGGTCTTCCAGCTTGAATCACAGGGGATGAAAAACCTAGTAAAAAGACTCCGTCCTGACGTATTTGAAGATTTAGGCGCGTTAGTTGCATTATTTCGACCTGGGCCGCTGGATTCAGGAATGGTTGATGACTTCGTTGAGCGTAAGCACGGACGTCAGGCTATTTCTTATGCACACCCGCTTCTTGAACCGGTCTTAAAAGATACTTACGGAACTATCGTTTACCAAGAGCAAATCATGCAGGTATTCCAGGTTCTTGCAGACTATTCACTCGGTCAAGCGGACATGGTTCGCCGTATGATGGGTAAGAAAAAAGTCGATGAGATGGAAAAACAAAAAGGTAAGTTCATTGAAGCTTCAGCAAAGCACGGAATGTCATCAGAAGATGCGATTGCCTTGTTTAACCAAATCTTGAGTTTCGCCTCGTACTGTTTCAACAGATCGCACTCTGCGGCTTATGCGTTTGTTGCTTATCAGACTGCATACTTGAAATGTCATTACCCTGTAGAATATCTTTCAGCTCTTTTATCAAGTGTAGCCGGGGATGCGGAAAAAACACAGTTATACATTGAAGAAGCTCTCAAAAAAGGTATTAAAGTTTTACCGCCTGATATCAATCACTCACTTGCAACCTTCACCCCTGACGGTGACAACATCAGATTCGGACTTGCTTCAATTAAGCAGGTAGGAGAAGGCGTCATTGAAGACATTATAAAAGAGCGTGAAGCAAACGGCGAATTTACCTCAATATATGATTATATAAAACGAGTTGATATCAAATGCACAAACAAAAGAACCCTTGAAGGTTTGATTAAATCAGGCGCGTTTTCAACAGTTGAAAAAAGCCGTAAGCAATTGATGGAAAATCTTGAATATATCACAGCAACAGCCTCAAAAGAAGCTAAGGCTAAAGAATCAGGGCAAGCAAGCTTATTTGATATGCTTGGAGATACTGCGGCAATTGATAACGCAAAATTTACGCTTTCAGGATCTACAGAAGAATATGATGCCCGACAAATTCAATTATTTGAAAAAGAATTTCTCGGATTTTACGTAACAAGTCACCCCCTGTCTACAATCAGGGATAAATTACCATTTTTGATGACACATAAAATTTCTCAAATTCCTGAGGTTCCTAACGACAAAGTTGTAACAATCTGCGGACTTGTCACCGGTACAAAACAAATACCGACAAAAAACGACCCGACTAAGTACGTCCGATTTGTCACAATAGAAGATTTGACCGGAAAAATTGACACTCTTGCGTTTAACAAAAAAATACAAGATTATAACGACTTTTTGCAAAATGAACAGAGAATCATTGTATCAGGAAAAGTCAGCAGACGCGGAGAAGACGACCCGCCGATAATTCTCATTGATACTGTAAAACCGGTGGATAACTCAAATATTTTCACAATCGAAATAAAAGAAGAAATGAAATATGAAGAATTATTCCTATTAAAACAAATGCTTTGCCAATACTCAGGAACAGACCCTGTAATGCTGAAACTGCCTGATTTGACGGGAGAAGTAAAAATACTTGCTTCGTCAATATTTTGGGTTAACTCCTCAAACGATCTTGTAAATTCACTCAAAAAAGGGTTTGGGCAAAAAGTCGGAGTTTCAATAAAATCTATGGATACAAATTTAAAAGGCGATGATTAATTCACCGCAGACAAAAAAGCATAAATCGGGCTTTTAAGATTCTGAATCAAGTTCAGAATGACAAAAGCCCGATTTTACCTATAAATATTAATCTAACCTAAGTTAACATTTTTTGTGATAAATTCTGAAACATCCAAATTTTTACCTGCGGCTTCAAAATTTCCCAAAACTTGCGGTAAAACATCCACATTTTCGGTTATCCTTCCTGCATCACCTGTAGCAATAGAAACTCTATCAACTACAGGATGAGTTTTTTTGCTGATAGATGCAATCATTTCAGAAATTTTCGGCATAACATCCGGAAGTAATTTGATAGATTCAGGTTTTACCTCAGGTCTGCAAAAATCAGCAATCATTTGGAAGAATTTGTTTTCCTTTGAATAATCCATCAAATATCCGCCGCTCAAAGCTTCTTTTGCAAAAGTAGGAACCATACCTTTCAGAGCTTTGAAATATTCAGATAAATGAGCCTTATTAGGTAAATCATTACCAAATAAAGAATTTACAAAATATTTTGAATTAGTATCATCCGAATGATTAAAAACTTTACCGGTTAATTCAATAGCTCCAGGATTTTTACGGCTTACTTCCGGGAATCGTGAAAGTATTTCACCCATTAGAGTTCTGCCGTTAGGTATTATATCTTGAAAATCAATATTAGTATTTAACATAGCTCTCATATGTGCAAGATCAATAATATCATGCGCAACACCTAAATGTTCGGTGCTCATACCATCAGTTTGAGCTAAAAAGTTACGGAGTTCACGACTGTTAGTTTCACCCACAAGTTTTTGGTGACGAACATCCTCTGAAACCGCAGCTAAATCAACAGCTCGTCTTTCAACTTTTTCTTCACCCCTGAAATCCGTATATTTAAAATCATGTTCAACGCGGCCTTTTCTTTTTGCAGCTTCAAATATATCCACTCCAAGGCGTTTAGCTTCTTTTGGCAAATTTACACCATATTCTTTGGCTAATTCTATCAATTTCGGTTCAGCCGATTTTGCACCAGCTTCATAAACATCAGCATAAGCCGAAATAGATTCAAGAATTTCAGCAGAAGTATTTTGTCTTGGAGCACGGGTAACCGGACCCATTGTCTGAAAACAACCATTCAAAAACCTGTTTGGTAATCTTTTTGCTCTTTGAACAGCTTGTTCTACCGGAGCAGACGCAGGGGTATATCTTGAAGTAATTTTTGATATAAATGACATGGAGTAAATCCTTTCTATTTTCTACACTATCATCAGTACAAAGACAAAACAAAAAATTTATTGCTAATATATTACAAACATTTTACAACAAAGGGAAAAGCTCTGCGATTATGCAGAGCTTTTTTGAGATATTTTAATGAGTATTATAAAAATTTTATGCTACATATTTGTTGACTCGACTGTTGTGCATTCGTCTGACAGCGGAAGCCCATTGTCCGTCACAGTAATGCCTGCCGATTGAATCCAAGTGTTCAAAATCTACAGATGCGACATCTGAAAATCTGGTATAATTTGCCAGGTTCTTAATCGCAGCCTCCAACCCCTTCTCAGGAGTTGAAAAATATCCGAAACCTTTGCGGTTCACACCTGCATCACCGGCTTTTCTGTACCCCATGAAATTGTTGTGCTGAGCCAAATTACTTGTCCCCCAGCCTGACTCCAAACCGATAATAGATGCGACCAGCTTCGGATCCACTCCGTATTTATTACACAAGTCAGTTACTACTTGTTCTTTGCCTGCTAATGCACCCTTGAACAATCCCGGCTTCAATACTGAGCCCTCACCACCGGTACCAACATACTGTTGGACTTCTTCTTGAGCTTTCTTTGTTGCAATCTGAGCTTCTATCTCTTTTACACTGTCTTGAGCCGTTTTCACCTCTGCTTTTGCTTTTTCGACCTCTTTTGCCTTAATCGCTTCAAGGTTGGCTTTTGCCTTATTATAAGCTTCAAGTTTTGCCTTAGTTACCTCGTTACCAAATTTTTTAACAAGTTCATCTAACTTTTGTTTTTCTTCTTCAAGCTTTGTCTTTTCCTCTTCAAGCTTTGTTTTCTCTGTGTTGAGTTCTTCAAGTTCTTTTTTCAACGCTTCGAGTTTAGACTCCTGTTCCTGCACTTCCGCTTTTTTAGCATCAATTGCACTTTGAATCTCTGTTTTTTTTGCGACTATCTGTGCATCTTTTTCTTTGTCTTCTTCTTTTCCGCTAGGAGCCGGAAGAGCTGACAATGACAATTCTAACGCAGCTAAAGACGATTTCAGAGAATCTAAAGCACTTTCCGCAGTTGAAATTTCTGATTCTTTATCAGTAATAGCCTTGTCATTTTTATCAATAGCTTCTGTATTTTTATCTATATTTTCAAGGTTGGCTTTTATATCATCCGCGTACTCTTTGAGCCCCGGATCTTCATTTATGGCATTCTCGTATTCTTCCTTTGCCTTATCAAATTCAACCTTAGCAGCCTTAATAGCAGGAGTATCACCACTTTGAGCCGCTGCTAACGCTGTCTGTTTTTCTTTCAGCGTATTTACTCGAGTTTCTTTTTCTGCCTCAAGTTGTTCTAAGGTTTTATCATAACTTGACTCTACAGACTGACTTTGACCAGAATAATCAGACCACGCACCATCATCATAAGATGAAACGTCATCTACCGGGGCAGAATAAGAAGCTTCGCCCACTGAACCTGCAGAATAATCATCAGATGCTGCTGAATCTACTGATTCACCACCTGCGGATTCTTCTACAGCTTCCGCAGTATCTTCAACATTTTCAGTATTCAGTAATTCTTCCAAATCTATTTTATTTTCTTCAATAACTTTTTCAAAGTCTGCTAACGTCAATTCATCAGCATTACCGTCCTTCGCTGCCAAATCCGTCACATAGGCTTTTATCTCGTCAACTGAGAGATTTCCGTCCTTATTTTTATCAACGAGTTCCTTAATTTTATCAATGGACATAAAACATTTCAAAACAAATTCCAAAGGATTTAATTTTTTGAAATCCTGAGCAGCCTCTGCCTCAGTTGTCATCTTTGAAAAATCAATTTTTGAAACATCTTCTTTTTTTGCATTAGCAAAAATGGAAGCCCCGTCAATTTTAACGGAATTATCATCCTTGTTGAAAACAGAAGAAGCAAAAGGATTATCTTCCTTTACTTCAAGTGCAGTCTGAACCAATTGTTTTCCCGGTTCAGTCGTGAATTTTTTGTTTAAAAATTCATAGTAATTCATAATCTTTTTCCCTATCTCTTAATAAATATATCCCCTGTATATAATATTGAAGTATTTATAAAATAAAAAATTGCCAAATTTGGAATAAATATTAAGAAATATTAATTCTAAAAATATTTCAAAAAAAAGCTTGAAATATTTTTTTTAGCATGTACAATAAAAGAGTACCCGATGCGGGGGTAATTCAGTGGTAGAATGCCTCCTTGCCAAGGAGGATGTCGCGAGTTCGAGCCTCGTCTCCCGCTCCATAAAAGACAAGAGTTTCAAACTCTTGTCTTTTATTTTATATGTATTTATGCTCACATTTTGCTCACAAATTTTATTATCTGAGTGTGCCATTCATCTTCTCCAATGCGTCGTTAATCATATCTTGGCTGTTTTTCATATACACATCTAAAGTCGTCTGAGCTTTAGTATGTCCCAGTTGGTTTTGTATGAACTTAAGGCTTGCTCCTTTAGTTTCTGCGATATCAGCGTAAGATCCTCTAAGGTCGTGAATTCTTACTCTATCAGTTATATCTGCATAGGTTAATAGTGGTTGCCAAACCCTTCTTCTAAAGTTATCTACATTTATGTAGCCATTAACTTGACTAGGGAACAATAGCTTTGTATCTTCGGGTAAAGATTTTATATGTCTTTTTAAGACTTCAATAACATCATTAGTTAAATATACATCTCTTTCAAGTACGGATACTCTTTTAGCTCTGTTCTTTGTGCCGTCTTTGAATTTCCCCTTTGTAAATTGTTTATTAACTCTTATGCTTTTGTTGTTATAGTTGATATCTGCAACTTCAATGGCTAATAACTCACCTATACGCATTCCTGTTCCCATTAAGGTATAGAGCATAGCATAATATTTAGGATACAACTTTTCACAATATTGAGCGATTTCTCTTTCTTCAGCTTCTGTCAAATGATGTTTATCCTGTGGAGATACAACTACATTATCAACTGCATTAAACTTATTCTCTTTGATAAGCTTATGTTTTATAGCAAAATTACACACTGCTCTTGCAATCTTCAAGCATAGCTGAGCTACAAATGGAGTGTAACCCTGTTCAATGTCATCTATAAATTTCTGTAAAGCTATTGAACTTACCTTGTCATATTTGAGAGGGTATAACTTACTCAAATGATTATCAATGTATAACTCATATGTTTCCTTAGTTGTGTGTGAATACTTAGGTAATGCAATATTGATGTAACACTTAAATACTTGTTCAAAAGTCACATTTGTAATATCAGGAGAACTTTCTTCAAGTTTTAGTCCATGTTTACGTGCCTCAGCTCTTGTTTTAAATCTACCAACAGTATGCTGTTTCCCATACATATCACGATATGTAGCTGTATAGTATGAAACTTGTTTGCCGTTCTTATGTTTATAAGATTTTTTACTTGCTCCCGCCATTATTTATCACCTACACTTTTTCTAATCTTAGCGAGTTTCTGTTCCTGCTGTATTCTGCTAAACTCTTGAACTTCATTTTCACTTAGCTTCCAAATCCCTCTATAATATACGGGGATTGCACCTTTAATAATCGACCATTTGTAAAGGTAGTTGTAATCATATCCGTGTTTTAGGCATAGTTCCTTGATAGACATGAGGTCTGTTTGCTCTTGTTGTTGTGGTTCTACCAGCGTTAATGATTGTCTTTGCATTTAAAAATTCTCCTTTCGGTTTTGAGTATGTTACTTTACACCAAACAGCATCTCATGTTTTTATAAATTTGTCAACCTCTACCGATTTTATAGTTTTCCGAACAATTTAGTATGTTAATTTATTGACACATAATGCTAGGAATGATATAGTTTAGCTATGGTTGAAACTGGCAAAAAATTTAGTGAAACAGATAGGGAATATATTGACAAAGCTATAGCTATCATGACGAGCCATGCTGGAGATTGGATTAAAAAATGGAGAACTCTTAACAACATGTCTCTTCGAGAACTGAGCAGAAGGTCAGGTGTTAGCTCTGCTGTTATCTCTGAGTTGGAATGTTATAAATCTTTACCAAAAATTGATGTTTTAGCTAGGCTTATGTATGCAATGAATATGGATTTTCACCATATTTTTTCAGCTTTGTGGGACGCTAGAGACCCTTATGCTTGGGCTGAGGCATGTGGAAAAAAATATCAAGAGCCTAAGTCTGAAACATTTATAGTATCTGATGACGGCACGATTAAAGTGGGAGACTCAATAGTAGCTACTGGTATTGAGATTTTATCACTAAATAAGATTTTAGCTCGAGAAGGACTCTCAACTGCTGATATTAAAGATGTACTTGAATTTATTGAATTTAAGAAGTTCAAGAAAAAGAAGTAACTTAGGGTAAAAGTTTTCAAAAAATCCAAAAATTTCTGTGAGCCTTTTATTGTAGCTAACTTATGTGTTTTTTCTACCCCCTCTATCGGCTTTTTATGTCAAAATCATAACCGAGAATATCTAGTATTCTTAACATATCAATATGTCTTAAAGAACCCCTTGCTAATTTGTTAGATATACCCGTTTTACTGTCTTTTGTGCCATACT
>JAMPCZ010000030.1 GCA_023665935.1 Muribaculaceae bacterium
AGGAAAAGGACACGGAACAGAAAAAGGATTACTGGCAGGAGTTCTCGGGCTTAGTGTCGACGACAGGCGAATCAAAGATATATTCAATTCTGATATCGCAAAAACAATTGAGTATAAATTTGAATACAGCGATAACTTTAAGTATCACCCAAACGCCGTTGATATGACTTTTATCGGTGAAAACAAAATGTTTATATCCGGAGAATCCGTCGGAGCAGGTGAAATAGCAATAAGACAGATTAATGATTTTCACGTCAAATTAACAGGGAAATACAACACTCTGCTGATTGTCCACCGAGATAAACCGGGCATGATTTCCCAAGTTTCATCACTTTTGCAATACCACAATATAAATATAGCGTCCCTATTCTGTGACAGAAGCGCGAAAGGTCAGCAAGCCTCAATGGTTATCAGTATTGACGGAAGCATCAACGATAACATCATTGAAATAGTTGAGGAAATCCCTGAAATTTATTTCGTAAGTTACATAAAAAAATTATAATAAGGAAAGTTATGAATATAAGTACATTTGAACAACTGCATGAAATATGTATTTCACAAAACAAAAAAATATATGAAGTCGCCCAGGAAAATATGGCAAAAAATGCAGATATTACAGTTGAGGAAGTTCGAACTTTTACAACCCAAAGCCTGTTTGCAATGAAAGAAGCAATACATACAGGGCTGGCAAGTAAAGAATTATCACTAAGCGAAATGTGCGGTCAAGATTGTGACAAGGTTCAAAAAAGATTCCGCACAAATCCTGCAATATTTGGCAAAACTTTTGAAAAAATTGTAACTTATGCCCTGGCAACAAGTGAAGAAAACATTAGGATGGGTAAAATTGTTGCCTGCCCGACAGCAGGTTCATGCGGAATTTTACCATCTACACTTGCTGCTATAAGTGAAGATTTTAACTACTCTGAAAAAACTCAAATTGATGCGCTGATTACAGCAGGTGAAATAGGGCGGATTATATCAAATAAAGTCGCCTTGGCAGGTGCTGTTGCTGGCTGCCAGGCTGAATGCGGAACCGCAGCCGCAATGAGTGCTGCTGCAATTTGCCAAATGCGAGGCGGTACAGTTACACAAATTCTTAACGCAAGCGCGCTGACAATAAAAAACATCCTAGGTTTGACCTGTGACCCTGTAGCTGGACTGGTTGAGGTACCTTGTGTAAAACGGAATCCGATAATGGCAGTGCTATCAATTACAGCGGTTGAACTTGCCCTGTCAGGCGTCGAGTCAAAAATCCCGTTTGATGAAGTAATTGATGCAATGGAACAAACAGGAGCTTTAATGTCACCGACATTAAAAGAAAGTTCTCAAGCAGGATTAGCAACAACAAAAACCGGACTTGCCGTACAGCAAAGAGTTTTCGGATAAAATCCGGCATAGTAAAAATTGCAAAAACAGCAAAATTTGTTATAATAATAAAGTTAGTCAATATATGGAGGGTCTTAGGAAATGAAAAACTACTACAAGAATAGCATGGGGGGGGGGTAGACGCCCGTTATCAGGCGGATTCACACTTGCTGAAACATTGATTACAGTTGGAATTATCGGTGTTGTAGCTGCGATAACCATTCCAAATTTAATGACTGCACACAAAGCTCATAAATTACGCGCTCAGTTTTTAAAATCCTATTCTACAATTCAACAAATTATAAGACAAATGGAAGATGATGGAATCTCCACAAACCCGAAAGACTATGGTTTAAATAGCAGTGGAGAAGGATTTCCAAAAGAATTTGCAAAATACCTAAATGCCCCTACAATTTGCTCAAATAACGTATCAGGTAATGTTGCGAAAACCGCTATTGGTTGCCTGTCATACAAAATTGATAAGGATTATAAATGTCTTAATTCAAATATCCAATTAGCCTCAGGACAATACAACGACGGACAAATTCTATTGCAAGACGGAAGTTTAATATTTTTTGACGACGGATTCGCCAGTGAAGGCTGGAAAGGAAGAATAATTATAGTTGATTTAAACAATTACGAAGGTCAGCCAAATATGCTCGGATACGATGTATTTATTTTTGAAAATGTAAACGGAAATATCTACACTATGGGTGATCAAAATACTGATTGGAGAGGTACTAAGTATAACGCCGACACCTATTGCAACTTTAGCGGTACTCAAAATCTGAATGGCATAACTTGTGCTCAAAAAGCTAAAGATGACACTGATTATTTTAAAAAAGCAGTGAAGAAAATAAAAGCACGCAAATAAATTTATATTACGAGAAAGTTACACTTATATAACAAATTTTGACAACATCTAAATTTACTGTTACACTTAATTCAAGTTTAGTGTTTATATAAGTAAAAATTTTTATTTTTAGATTAGGAGTTAGGGGAAATGAAAAGATTTATTGCGTCAGTACTGGCATTTGTACTATTGTTTGCATTTGGAGGTGCAGGATTCGCGATTACTGATGTTCCTGCAGCAAAAAAAACTCTGCAGGCTTCACCAAATGCTAAAACAATTGAACTTGCATTCGTGTTTGACGGACCGTCTGATAAAAATGCGGAAGTTCTAAAAGTGTTTCAACAAACAATTACTCGCTCACTTTTACCTGATTACAAGGCTGCGTTCCCGAACGATTTGGTCTTTACGGGCGACTGGAGTGAAAACGGTTCAATCAAGGTATCAGACAAAGCCTTAAATTCAAGAGCATTTATGGTAATTTCGCTTGGGTATATGTCAAGCATGTACTACGCGGAAAAGAAAAACAAAAACAAATATGTCATAACTATTGACCAGTATGGATTGAGAGATTTCGGCGATAAATTTTTTAACCCGCTGCAACAATCCGTAAATGACTTTGTATTATTCAAAAATCTCGTACCAAACCTGAATAAAGTTGCAATTCTGATGAACGAGAATTTCTACAAAACAAATCACAACTGGAACCAAACCATAGCTAAAAAATTAAAGGAAAAAGACTGCAATATAAATTATGTTGTAATTCCTGTTAATTCTGATATCAAAACTGCCATTGCCAAAATTCCAAATGATGTTGACTCCGTCTTTGTAACACCATTGTTCAACCTATCAAGCGAACAAAGAAAAGATTTGTATAATGCAATTAACAAAAGAAAACTACCGACATTCTCCTCCGTCGGAAGAGAAGACGTAGACCTTGGGGCAATGCTCGGGACTTCGACATTCGATGTTGATAAAAAAATTGCGGAAGCTACATCTTTCAATATCCACGGCGTATTGCACGGTGCTGCTGTAAAAAATGAAAAAATCCCGTTTTACGATGATAAAGTAATATTTTTTAATTCGGATACAGCAGAGGAAGTTGGCTATACAGCCCCGCTAAGGTTATTAAACAACGCGGAAACAATTTCACACAAAGCTCTGCCAAAGTATGATTTAACATATATTTTAAATACATTGGAAGACAACAACCTTGATATTGCCCGTAAAAAATTCTTAATTTCAGCGGCAAGAAGAGCCACTACCGCGGCATATTTAAGATATTTACCAACTTTAAGAATCGACCTCGGTCACCAATCTTACAACCACGGATACGCGCAGTCCTACTCGAACGTACCAACTCACGTCGGTCAATTCACCGTGGGCATGGATCAGGTTCTATATTCTCCTGATTTGGTAACAAACATTATTGTTAAACACAAAAAGCTGAAATTTGATAAAGCCGAAAAAGCATTAACAGAAGCTACAATCGGGCTAGACACAGGACTTTTATACATTGACATGCTCATGCTTGAAAACATGATAAAAGTTCAGGATGAATATGTACAAGAAACAAGAGAAAGTCTTGCCATCGCACGAGTCCGAGAAAAAACAGGCAAATGCGGCACAGAAGAAATTTTACGCTGGGCAGGTGAAGTCAGCGAAGCTGAAAAGAAATTGCTTAATATGAAAGCGGATTACAACAACATAAAAATCAATATTAATAAATTACTCTATAAAGATCAAAAGGAAAATTTCACACTTGTACCATTAACCGCAAGTGATCCGGCATTTTTCACATCAGACCTGCACATCATTGACCACGTTAGAGATCCGCAAAAACTCGGTAAGTTTACTGATATGCTGGTTGAAGAAGTAATTTATCTTGCACCCGAAACCACGAAATTAAAAGCCGCTATTGCAATGAAAAAAGCTGAGATTTCCAATTATGCACAAAAATTTGTTATGCCAAATGCAAAACTTAGCCTTGAATACGGCTCTCAATTTGACAGACATCTACCGTACGAAAATGAAGGTCATCTTCAAATGGCACCGACCTATTTGTCAACAATGGGAGCAATGGGAACCCCATGGCTGGGATTGGATAAAACATCTTCAAGAGTCATGATTGCCGCACAATGGAAACCTATTGAAGGCGGGACAAAAATTGCAGAAATTGCAAGATGTAAAGCCGAATTAAATGAATTAAAAGCATACTTAGAACAAGCTAACACAGAGCTTGAAATGAATGTGCGAGAAGTAGTAAACCGCGCAATCGCTAAATACTTTATTATAGAAAAATCATACAAAGCAATGTTTGCAGAAAACGAAAATTACCAACTTGTAAAAAACAAATACTTGCTTGGCGAAGTTCCTATTAATCAGATTGCAGATGCGCAGCATTTGTATTTCAATGCAAAAATCGATGCTCTAAACTCTCAATACGAATTTTTCAAAGAATTAATGTGGGTACAACGCGGCTTGGTATCTGTTAACTGGACAAAAGCAAGCGACAGGGCTAAAAACTGGATTAAAGGAATACCTGCAATACTACCTGCGGAAGAAGATTTCGCACTGTAAATATACTAAAAGCAGACTATCAAATTATTGATAGTCTGCTTTTATATTTTACTTATAAGTTAATCCTCGTATAACCTTTCTAAACTTTTAAGTTCATCAATATATCCCTGGAGTCTAAGCTCCAAGTCATCTTTGCGTGACAGTTTATCTTCCACAGCTTTTTTGTGTTCTGATCTTTTAAATACTCTGACGAAGAAAGACTGACCTTTTAAAGCCTGTATATCTTGTTCAATATCGCTTAATTCTGCGCGGATTTCCCTAATTCGTTTATTAACTTTTTTGAGGCGTAATTCCTTCTCCTCAGGAGTATCTGTTTTAGCCCTTACATTATCATATGGCTGATAATCAAGCGTTAAGCCATATTTTTTATACAACTCATTGTATTTAGCAATATTTTTGTTACTGCGAGCAATCTGATAATTAAGCTCTTCAAGCATATCATCATCTTGTTCAAAATTTGGGGCAGTAGAAAGTATTGTATAATCCTTAATTATATTTTGTAAGTTTTGATGACCTAAAATAGAGATTTCAGCCAATGTAAACCCGAGCTGTATCCAAGCAAAAATGCCGGCAGCGTCAGATGGGCTTTTATTCAACAAATTTTCCACCCCATCAGACGACAGATTAAAATCAATGCTTTTCACCAAATCAGCATTATACTGACCTTTCACACTACCATCATCCATCGATTGCAAGCGAAATACCTTGTCATCATACTCAGAATCATTAAATTTTCTAGCCACATTTCTCCATGATTCCTTATCATTTTTGATTTTTGAAATATCTAACCTTGCTTGAAAAGGCAAATTACTAGTAATACCAGTTACACGCATATTATCCCCCCTTAAATACATTAAAATATGCAAAAGCGATCATTGCAATATATGTTAATATTTATTACAAAAAAGTATAAGTAACAATTTCGTTACCTAATAACAAATTATTTTTTATTCTAACTTAAAAATAAGATACACAAAAAAAGGAGTATTTAATGAAACTATTACCAATTACAAGTCGCTACACTTCTGTAACCTTTAATGGACAAAACAGCAACAGAAAAAATGAATCAGGGGAGAGTAGAATCGTCAATCAACACTCAACAATTGATGCACTCAGAAAACAATTGATGAACCTTGCAATCGGCAGTATGATGCTTGTAGGTGCAACCGGGGCAACATCTTGTATAACAGATGAACCCGACAGCTCCAGTGATATTTATACAGTACAGTGTCCAAGAGTTGATACCCCGGTAAAAAGCATGGATGGATTACTTCCAAAAGCTGATTATATGATGCAATTGCTGGGTCTTTTACCTGAACATACCTCAATTTTAGATGTTTCAAAAATTGAAACTACAGATATAGAAACCGGGAACACAATTCTTATGCAGCCAAGAAAAGAAAGTGATGAAAATAAAATTATAATGGATTATACCAAAATAATGCCGGATGGCTCTGAAGCATATTCAACCTACGAAATGTACGATAACGGCTACGGATATATTACTTGCATATTAAAGAAAGCGGAAGGAATTGATGGTTCTCATAAACGTTATACCCAATCTACAACCGATTTTAAGAATCTCGCAGAATACACGGCGAATAACGGATTATCGCAAACCGCGATTATAAAACGAACAAAAGATGGTTTAATAAAAAAGATAAACCCTGATAATAGTGCAAAATATTACAAAGTTAATGTTGAGTTAAAAAACTAGAATCTCAGTTCAAAAATATTTATATTGTAATAAAAAAATACGCAGGTTGGGCAAATATGCCCAACCTACATTTGATAATCTTCCGACCAAATTACTCAAAATGCACACATTACAAATAAAAAAAGACGACTGACATCGTCTTTTCTTATTTACGCGTGGAGGGATTCGAACCCCCGACCTACTGGTTCGTAGCCAGTTACTCTATCCAGCTGAGCTACACGCGCATATTTCGGTTACCTCCTAATCATATTTAAAACATAAAAATTTTTCAAGTAAAAATTTTTATTGATTTTTAACATGGAAATATTATTAAGTTTTTGGTATAATATTAATTATACAGCAGAGTTGGAGGAACAAATGAAACTTACACCGCGTGAAAAAGAGGTATGCAACTACATCATAGAAGGGTACAGCAACGCCGAAATCAGCAAAAAAATGTTCATTAGCATGCATACGGTTAAAGCCTACACAAGCATAGTTCTCAAAAAAACTAATGCTAAAAATCGAACCCACCTTGCTTACTTAATCGGCAGCGAAAAAGTTTCAGAGATGTAACAATTTTGCCATTTTAAATAATAGGGCTATAATTTTCATAGGAAACAACTTATGAAAAATATATTAACAAAACTCTTTTATATAATTACATTTATCCTGGTTTTTGCAATCTCAACGTACGCTGCGGACTTTGGAATAACCTCGGTTACATACGACAACTCCTCCGCAGTTTTGGTAATAAACACCTTTGACAATGACAGTATAACTTTACACGAACAGCCTAAACTTAACATTGATGAAGAAAATCATAAAGCCTATTTTGATATAAATTCAGCCTATCTGAAATGCCCAGCTCAAAATTTGGTTTTAACATCAACTGAAATTAAAGAGGTTCAAGTCAAACAAATTTCACTTAACCCTAATATTGTTAGAATTGCGTTAACTTACAATAAAAATTTCAATCCAAAAAATATCAAACTCCTTCGATTGAACAATACACTATTTATCAAATTAAAACAGCCTAAAATGGTAAACTATTATTTTCAGCATATTTACAGCGACTTGAAAGATAATATATCGGATTTCTATGAATCACTTACCATACAAACACCGATACTTACGGCGTCTAAAACTAACGACTTCTTAGATCAGATAAATTCGGCATTTAATATAAGCCAAAATACCACTGCCGAGTACACTCTCAGCAGAAAAAATTTGATTCTGCCGTCAAAATACTACATCAACAACGTCAATATAAAACCCGATGCAATACATATTAACGGTATAGGAAGTGCAACATTCTCCAAACCGATAAGATTATCTAACCCGACAAGAATTGCTTATGATATACATTCGACAGTAGTAAATCCTGCTATCAGAAACAACGAATTTGAAATAAAACAGGGAGAAAACATTAAAATCGGTCAATTCAATCAAAATACTGCCCGGGTTGTAATAACTTCTCCTAACGCGCAAAACTACATTCCCGTAATTTATGGCGATACACAGCATTTAGTTTTCATAAATAAAACATTGACAAATACTCAAACTTTATTCGGAACAAAATCAGTATTGAATAATATTACAGATGAAATCAATGATAACAAAACACATTCGATGAAACTTGTATTTTCTAAGCCGATTATTTACGGTATAGAAAGGGATTCGGACGGCTTAACGCTTTACCTTTATAATGCTGAAAAATCAAGTACACTCAGCCTAAAAAAATCTTTAGTCTTTGATAATGCGACATTCAGCGCAATAAAACCGAACGGATACAAATTAATACTTACAGACAAAGGCGAAAACTCCATGGATATCCACATCGGAGCCGACGGAAAAACTTTACGAATAAAAGAAAAAGGCAACCGAATAAACTTGCCGGAGCAAGAAGTAATAATCCCGCCGCCAATCTCCGCCCCTACAAAAACGAACGGTAAATACTATATCGTCCTTGACCCCGGGCATGGGGGCTCTGACTGCGGTGCTATCAGAAATAATATCAACGAAAAAGACATCACACTTGATGTATCAAAACGAGTTGCCGATTTACTACGAAAAAAAGGCTACGAAGTTAAAATGACAAGAGAAACAGACCTGACTGTATCGCTTCAGGACAGGGTAGAATTCAGTGAAAACCTTGACCCTGATATATTTGTAAGTATTCACGTAAACTCAAGCAACAGTGAAACCCCTAACGGCATTGAAACTCACTATTATAAAGATAACAGTCTGCCGCTTGCAAAAACAATCCACGCGTCAATGCTGAACCACATAAGCGCAAACAACCGCGGCTTGTTCAAATCAAAGTTTTATGTTATAAATCATACTACAGCACCTGCAATATTAGTTGAAATAGGGTTCATCTCAAATAACGCAGAACGTGCACAGCTTGTAACCGAATCTCGTAAGCAAGCGACAGCAAAAGCAATAGCTGAGGGAATTAATGATTACTTCAAAAAATAATATAAATAGCAAATCTCCAATAGCTTTTTTTGATTCAGGGGTCGGCGGACTTACTGTATTAAACAAGGTTAAAAAGATTTTACCCAACGAAAATTTCGTTTATTACGGCGACACTTTACATATGCCTTACGGTGAAAAGTCAAAAGAGCAGCTATTAGAATATTCAAAAAACATATTTCAACTATTTGAAAAAATGAACTGCAAAGCCGTTGTAATGGCATGCAACACAACATCATCAGTTATATATGACGATGTTAAAAACACCTACAATTTCAAGTTATTTCCTATAGTCCAATCAGTATCCGAAATTTTGTCAGAATTGCCGATAAACAGACTTGGAATTTTTGCAACAAAAGCTACAATAAATTCTAACGCATACCAAACAGAAATTGCAAAATATAATAAGAACATGCAGGTATTCGGTCAACATTGCCCGCATTGGGTTCATATTGTCGAAGATAACGCGTTAAATAACCCTGAAAATATCAAAATAATACGAGAAGACCTAGAACGAATGATGGCAAATAACCCTGAAAAAATAGTTCTCGGCTGCACCCACTATCCGTTCTTACTTGATATATTATCAGAATTTGTCCCTAGGGATTTGTTTATTGACCCTGCAATTTCCTTTGCTCAGAAGATAAAAACAGATTTAGAAAAAGAAGCTCTGTTAAATACCGAAACTCAAGAATTTGAAAAATTCTTTGTTAGTTCTAAACCGCGAGAATTCCAGCAAGCTGCAAAAATGTTTTATGATGTCAAAGAAGAACCCGAACTTTTAACCTTTCTAAATGCGGTTTAAACACTCTTCATAAGTTTCAACCTGTATAATATTAGGATTATTCAACAATTTGTCATTCGTAATATCAAGTTCTGTTGAATTTTCTTTGACAGCATAAATTTTTATCCCGCGCGCCAAGGATTCAAATACCGGAACCGAGCCTAAAGAATCGTACGGCATAACAAGAAAATCTAAATCTTTAATATTAATACCCTTCGTCAAATCTTCCGTAATCTTAGGAGCCTGCGATAACCCCAGTAATATACACGGTAAAAAAGTCGGAGTAATGTATTCTGAAGCAGATTTCGGGTTCACAATATCAGGGTGGATTGAATAATCGCAAAAAGCAGGGGAATGCGCACACGGAACCTTAAAATATTTTGAAATATAATGGGAAATTACAGCCTCAACTCCGCCAACAGGATCCGCCCCTTGCCCGTTAGCGTAATCGGGATTATCATCTTCCGCCTCATCAAACAAGCACACAATTGCTATAGAGTCACAACTGAGAGCCAACAATTTTTGACAAGCTGCTCCAAGAGTTTCAATATTCGCAACACTGCCGACAGAAATTCCCTCATTTGTCATATAAAACTCAACTCCGACATTCTCATCCGTCACAACGTAAGAATGAATATTCACGCCATACACAGTTTTAACCGCATTATGAGTATTTATATGAACATTCAACACATCTTGCGAAATAGCTTTATCATAAATAATCCCAACTTTATTATCAGATGATGGGACAAGATTGATTTCCCCCTTAAAAAAAGAATCCAGCGAATAACCTTCTACATAGAGCATATTATCGGTTATAGCCGAAAACCCACCGGCATTAACAACATTAGGGTTCACAATCATTTTAGATTTTTTTGCAAATTTACGCACATAAGCACCTGCATCCCCGGCATAACCGCCAATTGCAGCTCCAATTCCTGTGGGAACGATGAACGCTCCGAGTTTTTCTCCATTATAACTCATTAAAATAATTCTCCATACCTTGTTTTATTGCTTCAGCCGCCATTTGCTGAAATCCATCATCTACAAGTTTTGCATTATCCTCAGGCTGAATCATATACCCAACCTCAACCAAGACAGCTAAAGACTCGGTATTTCTAATAACTGCAAAACTTTTTCTGGTCAATTTATCATCCCTCATGCCGGTAGATACAAGACTTTTTAAAATCTTATTACCCAACAGTTTCGACTGCGGATAATAATAAAAAACCGAAGAACCTGATTTTCCTGAAAAAGCTAAATCGTCGGGCAAGGCATTATTATGAATACTTATAAACACATCAGAATCGTTTTCCCGAGATATATTCACACGCTCCGCCAAAAATACAGAACTATCATTATCCCGTGTCATAAATACCTCAGCTCCTGAGGCTATAAGTAAATCTTTTAACTTTAAAGCAATGGCTAAATTTATATCTTTTTCTTTATCACCCAAACAACCAATTGCCCCCTCTTCGCTTCCGCCATGCCCGGGATCCAGGGTAATTTTCAACCCCTTGAGCGGAGCCTCTTTATTGATAACCGGTGGATTTTTCACCTCTACAACCAGTTCGTTATTATTTTTATAATAAACTTTATACCCAAAAAGTCTGCCAATATTATTTATATGAAACTCATATTTTCCTTCAGGATATCCTTTTAGATTGTAAACAACTAAATCAAGTCCGCCGGTTTCACTTAAAATATACGGAACCTTATCCGACAACTTTAACGTAAAAACACGCTTAGTTCGAGTTTCGCAATACTCAAAACCCTCAACAGAGGCAATAAGTCCAACTGATTGCACAAACTCGGCAACATCATCCTTTAACACCCAAACATAATCATCTCGGGCAAGCTGAACCTTATAAAACTCATCAAATTCACCAACAACACTCAACGGAATATCTTTTTCAATAAGCTGCAGCCTGTTGATACCTTGGGTATACGGTGTGGAATACAGTACAACTCCATTTTTCGCGGTAATAAATTGGGATGTTTTATCATATAGAACTTCCTTCTCTGCTCTATCGCCCGTTGTATCTTCAACCCTGGTAATTCTATATTCCAAAGGAGGTTCAACTCCGTTATCCAATATAAAAACATTTTCTCCACTGTTCAACTTCACCGGATGAAGAAAACTGCCATTTTCGTGCAATTTAACAGACTCTGAATTAATCTTAAGCCCAAAATCAGGATTCTCATTCCCGATAAAAAAAGTCGCTCCGGATGTAATCGAAACCTCGTCCGACTTAGGATAAACTATTTCTAAAGCATTTGCACTATCAGGACAAATAAAAAAACTTGCCGCCGATAATATAATAAAACTTTTCAAACCTATACTCATACAAACAATATACTATAAATTAAAGAAAATTATAATTTCGTAAATTTATTTAATAATTATGATATTTCAAGAGCATTGTGCTAAAATGAGAGAACTAAGGGATAGAAGATGAGAAAAACTAACGAGGAAAAGTACACCAGAGGAAAATATTGTAATAAAGTTTTGAACTGGCTGGATATTATTTACATAGGTGCGGTAATACTTTTACTTATACATTTATTCATAATCCAGGTTATTGATTTGAAAAAATATAAAGTACGCGGTAAAATGCAGCGCGCAAGCCACGACTTTGCTATTCGCGGAGATATCTACGACAGGCACGGCATAAAACTTGCAACTGACAGAATTTATTATAATATCTATGCAAGACCTGTAGATTATTCCCAAAAAGAAACTCCGAGAAAAATTGCCCGCCAGTTTGCACCTGTTTTAGGTATTTCAGAAGCCGAATTATATGCAAAACTGTCTAATACAAAAATCCCCGTAATCGCAATAAAAAAAGATGTTGATAGAGATACCGCGAAAAAATTATCAAAAATAATTTCTGAAAACGGATTCCGCTCAATCAGTTTGGATAAGAAAAATGTCAGAGAATATCCGCAGGGAGTCTTTGCCTCTCACGTATTAGGGTTGTACAATTTTGAATCAGGAGTATCTGACGGGGTTGAATACACTGCGAAAGATAAACTTGAGCATGCAGTCAGAGCAACTTACGACAAAACAAGAGATGGCAAAATCATTTATAACGTAACAACCGACCCGATAGTTCCGACAAGGAATCCTAAAGGTCAAGATATTACACTTACCATAGATGCAGCAATCCAACACGTCTGCGAAAGAGAACTTAATAAAATAATCCAGGAAAAAGCAGCTCTGCGCGGCGCGGTTATTGTTATGAACCCAAGAAATGGAGAAATTTTGGGTTATGCAGTTTACCCGACATATGACCCAAATCATTTCCAAAAAGCTTCAAATACACAAATAAAGAACTGGACGTTAACCGACGTGTACCCGCCTGGGTCAACGTTTAAAACTATTACGGTAACAAGCGCGATGGAGCTTGGAAAAATCAATGAGAACTCATTGATAGATGACCCGGGACGAATGAAATTCGGCGGCTACGTTATTGAAAACTACGACTACCACCAACGCGGAGCACCGGGTAAAATCAATTTAGTATACCTGTTTGAACACTCCAGCAATATCGGTTCGGTAAATGTCGGCTACCTGATGACCCATCATGAATTTTACAATATGCTTAAAAAATTCGGATTCGGAGAAAAATCAGGTATAGATTTACCGGGTGAATCTTCAGGATTATTGGCAACCCCAAAATATTGGGACAGAGGTTTACATATGACAATGTCATACGGCTATGGAACATCGGTTTCAATTATGCAAATGGTGTCCGCAGTGTCTGCACTTGCAAACGACGGGGTCAGGGTAACTCCGCACGTTATAAAATACTCCCCTGAAGAAGAAATTGAAAAAGTGAAACGAATACCTACAGTCAGCGCGCAAACCGCAAGAACTATTACAAAACTTCTTGCGATGAGCGTTAACAACGGTAAGTCTTGTATCAAACTTGACAAGTACAATGTTGCAGCAAAAACAGGTACCTCAAGAAAACCTTTGGAAAATGGCAGAGGTTATTCCGGCGCAATGTACACCTCAACGATAGGTTATTTACCGGCAAGCGATCCGAAAGTACTTATATATGTAGTTGTAGACAGTGCAAAAAACGGACCTGTATGGGGTAACACTGTTGCGGGCCCGGTATTTCATGAAGTGGCAGAACAAACCGCTAGAATTCTTGACCTGAAACCGGATAAAGTTCCGACAGCAGCAAAACAATAACCAAGCAGTACTGACAGAAAAATATAACAAGGAGAACATATAATGAAATTAGATGAACTGATAGAATATTTAAAATATGACGATTTAATAAACTTTAAAGATGTTGAAATTTCGGGAATTTCTTATAATTCTAAAACAACAAAAAAAGGTGATATATTTATCTGTCTTGTCGGAGAACACACTGACGGTCATCAATATGCTCAAATGGCTATAGATAACGGAGCTGCAGCACTGCTTGCTCAAAGAAAAGTGGAAGGGGTAAAAGTTCCCCAAGTAATCGTTGATTCAACAAGACATAAAATCGCAGATATCGCAGACAGATTTTACTCAAGACCTTCTCTCGGGCTTAATTTAATCGGGATTACAGGAACAAACGGCAAAACAACTGTTACCCACTTAATCCAAAAAATATTTGAAGAAAATCAAGAAAAATGCGCTCTTATAGGTACTTTAGGCTACAAACTCTCATCTAACGGCGAATACCGTGATGCGAAACACACAACACCTCAAGCCCCTGAACTTCAAGCAACTTTGCGCATGATTAAAGATGTTGAAAAAATTGATAATGTGGTTATGGAAGTAAGTTCACACGCGCTCGAACAAAACAGAGTGGGCGGATGCAGATTTAATGGAGCAATTCTTACAAATCTGACACAAGACCACCTGGATTATCACATTACAATGGATAATTATTTTAAAGCTAAAGCCATGTTGTTTGAAAAATTAACAGAAGGAGATTTTGCGGTAATAAATCTTGATGACGAATACGGTGAAAAATTCTTATCAGTTGTTCCGGAAGGTGTTAAAACATTCACTTACGGCGTCAAAAAAGCTGCTGATATCACAGCAAAAGACATCCGATTCTCACTAAATGGCGCAGAATTTAAACTTAATATAAAAGGGGAAGAATACAGTGTAAACCTTCATATGAACGGAATGTTCAGTGTGTATAACGTACTTGCGGCAGTCAGTGCGGCTTTAGCAATGGGGATTGACATAAAAATAGCCTTGAAAGCACTGCAAAATGTACATGGTGTAGCTGGAAGATTTGAAATAGTAAATAAAAAGCCGCTTGTAATTGTCGATTACGCGCACACACCGGACGGACTTGAAAATGTCCTTAAATCAGCACGCGAAATCACCCCAAATGACGGTAAACTTATCTGCTTATTCGGCTGCGGCGGGGACAGAGATGCTACCAAAAGACCAAAAATGGGAGCCATTGCCCAAAAATTGGCAGATAAAATCGTTATCACAAGTGATAATCCGCGTTCGGAAGATCCACAGCAAATTATTACGGATATCATTGCAGGACTTCAATCAGTTTCCCCTGACAAGGTTACTGTTGAACCTGATCGCGGCGAAGCCATTGCATTGTTAAAATCACTTGCGGATAATAATGATGTAGTCTTAATCGCCGGTAAAGGTCACGAAGACTATCAAATTCTAAAAGATAAAACAATCCACTTTGACGATAGAGAACAAGCTAGAAAAGTATTTGCAGGAAGCGTAATATAGAGCTCGGGAAATGAGATTCTTCGCTAACGGCACTCGAATTACGCTACGCTTTCATCCTCTGCTCGTACCGGCTCAGAATGACAAATTTCAGTCATTTTGAGAAAGTGAATAAATGCAGTCATCCTGAGGGCTTTGCCCGAAGGATCTCATAAAATTACTATTTAAACGTAACAAAAGTTAGGAACAAATAATGAAAACACCGCTTTTAATAGAACAACATTTTCACGGCTGCTACGGGGTTGATTTTAATACCGCAGGAGTCGAAGATATCATAAAATTATCGCAAGAAATAAAAAAAGCCGGTGTCGGATATATCTTTCCAACATTGGTTACTGATTCTGTAGAAAATATCAGAAGACAAACAGAAATCATAAAAGAAGCCGCATCACGCCAAACAGATGATATGGCAAAGATTTGTGGAATCCATCTTGAAGGAATATTCTTGAATCCCGAAAAAAAAGGGATTCATAACGAGGAGTACTTTTTGGCTCCAACCATTGAGAATTTCAAATTATTTGAAGACGATTTCATAAAAATTGTAACTCTTGCCCCCGAGTTTTGTTCATCAGATATTTTTGACTACCTGCACCAAAAAGGAATAAAAATTCAAGCAGGACACTGCGTGGGCGGGGATTTAACAAACTGCGACGGAGTAACACACACATTCAACGCAATGAGCGGAATTTCCCATAGAGGAAGTTCGACTGCACTATCAGCCCTTATAAATGATGATATTTATACCGAAATTATTGCAGACGGAATTCACGTATCTGATGAGGCGTTAACGCTTTTATTTAAAGCAAAACATCTTGATAAAATATTACTTATTTCAGACTGTCTGCCATGTACTAAGTACAGTAATAACCCTCTCCCAGGGAGAGGGCAGGGTGAGGGTTTGATTGAATTTAATTTTGCAGGTTCTAAAATATTCTATGACGGTATAAAAGCAACCTCGGCACAAGGAACAATAGCCGGAAGCACAAAACTTCTGCCTGATATAATAAAAATATTGGGTAAAAAAGGATACACGCCAAAACAATATATTGCAAATTCATACACATATCATAATCTTATCCCAAACGGAGAAATCGAATGGGATGAAGATTACAATATTGTTGGAATTACTTACTAAATAAGGTTTTAAGCATCATATTGGTGCTCATACCACCTTTTTCAGGATAAACACAGGCTCCGCCGAGAAGTTTAATCGAAGTTGAGCCATCCCCAGAAGACAGAAACTGAAACAAATCATACCCCCATTTATTTGGACCGCGATTACCGTTTACGTCGATCGCAAATAATTGAAAACCTGAATAAAAAAGAATAATAGTTCCATCTTGCAGAACCCAAGCTTCTCTTTGATTACGAAGAGCAGCTTCACGCCAAGCAGCACAACCTGAAGTCGCCTTATTTACATCAAAATCTGTTAAATCATCCTTGTTTGAATTACTATCACGATAAACTGTATCATTACCTTTATAAGCCGGAATACAGCCTTTCTCATACGCTTTGTTTTGACAAATAGTCGCAACTTTCAATTTCTGTTTCATCATTGCCTTAACAGTATCACAATCAGAGAATCGTCCATTATAATCACTTGGAAGCGAGGATCCATCCGCAAGTTCATATTTCTTACAATTACCATCCTCATCACGCGACACACACTCAGCATTGCCATAAGGGTTTTGCACCCAATAATAACAATTAGGAGTGTAATCCAAATCATGTTCAACCATCTTAAATGCTTGTTGTATAACTGAATACTGCTTTTTAAATTGATTTTTTATAACTGTTTGCTGGCACTTGGTCAAAAGCCCCGGAATGGTTAACGCCGCAACAATGCCAATTATGCCCAGGGTGATTAAAGTTTCTGCTAGGGTGAATGCTACTTTCTTAACCCTCTCCCGAATTTCTAACTTTCGCACAGGCTCAAGTTGAAATTCTACCCTCTCACAGTGAGAGAGGGTGTTTTCATCGTATTGGATAGACCCTGAACTGCGGATTTTGTCAAGGGTGACCCCCACCCCTTTACTTCCCCTCCCACAAGGGGCGGGGATTAATATAACGTCATTCTGAGGGAGTTTACGACCGAAGAATCTCTTTTTGTTATGAGATTCTTCGCTTACGGTACTCGCTTTAAACGGATACGTTACGCTTTCATCCTCTGCTCGTACCTGCTCAGAATAATCACATTTTGTCATTGCGAGCGAATGCGAAGCAATCCAGCTTTTTAAACTATCAGCTGGATTCTTTCGGGCTTCGCCCTCAGAATGACATGTACTTTTCAACGG
>JAMPCZ010000031.1:0-7915 GCA_023665935.1 Muribaculaceae bacterium
AAACAGACCGGAGCATTGATTATCAAACAAACTATGGAAGCTCTCGGAATATCAATGAGCAACGTGTTACAAGAAGCAAGACAAGTTCAAGATACTTTCGCTCAAAACACAAAAGAATGCCAAAACAATATAATTGAATACAAAAAACAAATAACTGTTTTGGAATCAAAAGTTCAGCAATACCAAAGACAAAACGCCGTGATGAACGACATTATAAACTTATTTCTTCAAACCGGAGTCCGATAGGTATTACCTAATATTGTAAGAGAAAGAGTTTTGAATATTTGAATCAATCATTTGCTCGCAAGACTTCAACTCAGCATCAATTTCTTTGAGTTGGGTTTCTATTGCTTCTTTCTTTTCTTTTAGCACTTTTTCAAAATCATCCAATTCCTGTTTCCGAACTTGGAGTCTTTTTGCGACTTTACTATCGGCAGAATAATCCAAAGTTGATTGCAGCAAATCCCTGCAAGAATCTGACGCTACGCGTTGTGCTTGAGTAATAAGCGTCAAATCATACTCTGCAGCCTGCTGCATTTTTCTTAATTCACGCCTTCTGATTATTGCTACAAGTAAGCCCATTTTTTCCGCCTTTATCTTTTTTGATCTAAATGGGATCCTTTCAAGAAATTATGTTGGCTGTTTTCTGCTATTAATTGTTCCATTTTGTTCAGCTGATGCCTGTGGTAATTCAACCTGTACTGAGCCATTTTTAATTTCTTTTTTACAGTCAGCATATCTTTTATTCCTTCAACAACCGAACTTGCCAGCATCATTATAGGGTTGTTGCGAATAAAATAATTCTTCGTGTAAACCAAGAATTCCATTATTCTTTTTATGTATAGCTCTAGAGTTTCTCGAAACATGACGCTCCTTGTACTTTAGACCTACATATATTAAAAAACACCATTTCTAAGAAAATTGTTATATTTCAACACAGAAATTAATATTTCTTAACAGTAAGTCGTATAAATTATCACTAATTTTTATACGGCACAATTTGCAGAAACTTTAAAAATATTTACAAAAAATAATATGGATAATGTAATTTTTACACTATCCATATTAAAAGGATGAATATTTATTTTTATAAGTCTTGAATAGCTTTATTATCGCTATCAATACCTTCTTTAAGCATTTTCTTAGCAACATCACCTTGGGTATCAAGCATTTTACATACAGTTTCGATATTTCTAACCTTTGTAGATAAAATGGTATCGGCATTTGCAGTAATATTACCGGAAATATTTTGATACGCTGCAAGAGCGGCAGAACTAGTACCTTGCATCAAGTTACCCAAAACAGTAGTCCCGGCACCGTAAACCCCCAAATATGGAGAAACAGCAGTCAAAATACCACCAAAACCTGAAATACAACTTGCAAACGGCATAACAATATTTGAGGCAATTTTACCCAGCCCTGAGCCTGTACCTATACCATAAGCCGCAGCACTCGCAATATCTGTTAAACCTCCGATATTTGAAGCATAACCGGTTGCATAGCCTTGATTTGAATTGCTGCCCCATCCGTTCAGGATAGAAGAAGCACCGCCTGTAGCTAAGCCGTATATTGAACTTATAGGAGCCGCCCCGCCCGGGAACCCTGAAAAGTTATACAAAGAATCCACACCGTAAGAATTTACGGCATTTGATTTTGAATAGTAAGAAGTTCCTGAAATATTCATAGTTTCAGAACTGCCAAAAACAGTAGCAAATGAGGACGGCGCAAGTAAACTTGCCAAATTATAAAGAAGACCGCCTGCAGATTCAAAACCTGTCCCGGTACCGCTTCCTGATACCGTTAAATCTCTTAACCTGTCATAAGTTTCCCACATCTGAGCTTTTGCCGCACTGCTGGCATCACCGAATCTGTTTGCTATTACTAAGTTGCTATCGTTTTTATAAGACATTTTAACCTCTTAATTATTATTATTTTAATTAAACCCTCACCCTAGCCCTCTCCCTAAGAGAGGGAAGAACAGGAATTTATTAGCCTTCAAAAGTTTTGAATGTTGATTCAATATTTTTAGAAATAATTTTGTGTACCGCTTCCATTTCTTGTTGAAGAGCATTTTGTTCAGTATCCAAAGCTTTCAATCGAAGTTCCAGCGTTCTGTCTTCGGTTTGAATTTGCTCGGTTTTTGCGTTGATATCCTGAACTTTCTTTTCATAAACCTGCTGTTCATAATTGTACTGGTTCATCGCATCTTCATATGCGGCGTTATCAGTTACACTTGTTGCAGTAAGAGGATAAGTCGCGCTTGAACCTTCTAACTGAAGTGTAGTAGCTCTGCCTGAGGCGTCATAATCAATAATCGCGAACTTTGAAAGTTCTTTATTTGAATATTGGTAATCCGCGTAATATGAATGAAGAGCCAATGTCGTATCTTGAATACAAGCTTCCAGCCCGTCATTACCTAAAGACGTTGCTGATGTAAAATTGATTTTATTTTCAGCATCAGCCCATAAATAAATATTATTTACCGCAGTTGTATCGCCGCCTTTGTAGCTTAACCAGTCTTTAGCAAGCTGAGAATCCTGCCAGTCTTCAGCTATTTGATCAAGTGCAGCAGCGTAGGTATCCCACATTTTCTGCTTATCTTCATCCCCCGGAACTGATGATAATGCTGTCAATTTCTTCGTTCCGACCATATAATATTCATCACCGGTTTCAGGGTTCGCAACACGTTGTACCTGCGGATTAGTTTTTGTATTTCTTATACCTGAATATTCTGAAATTTTTGAAGAATACGAAATATAAGAATTATATCTGATACCGTCAGTATCAACATAATCAGCATCTTGAATGGACGTAATAGTTTCTGTCGCATCACCGCTTTTGAATGTATACTGAGTAGTCGAAAATTCGTTCGTACTCGGAGGTGTCGGAACATCCATCTTATACAAACTATTCCATAACTCTGAACTTTGGTTAGCTAAGGCTGTTCTTGCCTGGTTAATTTGTTGACCTTCATATTCAACATTTGTTTTTCTTGCGGCAAGTGATATCCATCTTGCTTGTGATGCTGCCATGCCCATAAGTTTATCTCCTTCTTGAGTCGTGTTATTCTTTCTGACTGTATGTTTTTTAATTATATTTTTCGCAAAGTCAATATAATCTATAATAATTATACGATATATATTAAGTTTTATGTATATAATTTGGCAAAAATCAACCGTATAGAGTAGCTGTCTAAAATTTTGTCATTCTGAACTTAATTCTGAATCATAAAATTTTTGACAGCATAGTTACATGAATATTATTTAATCTAAAAAAACTTTACAGCAAATTTATGTTTCTGCTAAAATGAGAGTAAGCTTAATATTAAGGAAGGGTAAGTAATGAAATTTTCATCTTCGTTTAAGGTTGGATTATTAACACTTGCGGCACTTGTACTTTTGGTTGGTACAGTATTAAAGGTTAAAGGCAGAGCTTTTTCATCCGCAAAAAGAATTGAAATTCAGTTTAAAGATGTAAACGGGTTAAGACCGGGTGCCGGCGTGCAGATTATGGGCTTAAAAGTCGGACAGGTAGAAGAGATTACACCTGTTGTGAAAGGTGAAAACAGTTTTGTTAAAGTTAAGTTTGTAGTGACAGAACCTAATGTCCAAATTCCTAGAGCTTCTTCATTTTCAATACAACAATCAGGACTCATCGGTGAATTATTCCTGGAAATTACCCCGCCAAAAACAAGAACAATTTATATCCCGATGGAATCAAGACATCTGTTATATAAAAACGATGCAGTACAAATGAAATTGAGTGATGAATACCACGACATCGGCTTAATCAAGTCTGCCGACGTAATTTCAAGAAATTCTGTTCCGTTTTCATACAAGAACAATATAAAAACCGCGTACGCATATAAGATTGATTACTTTGTAAATCTTCCGGGGTTGGTTATGCCTGAATTCCTCAAGGGTTCAGCGGTTACTGACGGCAAAGCACACAAATTAAGGCTTGTACCGCTTGATGAAATGCCTATCGCGTATCCAAAAGGCGACAGCGAATATACAATAATGGAACCGATGAGATTGTCTGACTTTATGGATTGGCAGTATAAAGCGGCAGAAACACTAACCGAAACAAACCGCAAAGTTAACGAAATTCTTACGGACGAAACTATCGCCGATTTGAAGAAAACCATTGCCAGCGTAGAATCGTTAACCGCACGTTCAAACCAAACTTTGGAAAAAGTTGACAACCTGCTTGACTCATCAAGAAGCGATATTGAACAACTGTTAACAATGACAAGACAAGCAACGGATGATTTTTCAAGATTATCAGCTAATCTTAATTACATTATCGGAGATAAACAGTTCAAAACAACAGTTATGTCCACAGCTGATTCTATCGACAAACTGTCAAAAAATCTCAACAAAATCATGGATTCCGCCGATGCTGAAGCAACAGGTAAAAACCTGAAAATTATTTCTGAAAACCTGGCTCAAATCAGCCAAAGCGTAAACTCTATGACAAAAGACGACAAATTGAAAAAACAAATTGAATCAGCTATTACCAATGTAAATTGTGCAATGTCTGAAGTTGCAACAACACTTGATACGGTGAATAAGGTTAACCCGTCTAACCCGGGACAAGCTTCCGATTTGCAGCAAATTGTATCAGACACGGTTGTAACAACAAACAATTTAAAGAAATTCTCAGAAAAGTTGAATAAGAGATTTTTACTCTTTAGGTTATTATTCTAATATGACTGGAAACATAAAAACAAAAATTACACAGATTCATTATCAAAGAAACCCAAAAGGTTTACTGTTTGATACCCTTAAATTTTGTTCAAAATTTTACGGGATTGGCAGCCGCTTGAAAAATTTTTGTTATGATAAAAAAATAATAAAACCGAAAAAAGTTGACGCATTTGTTATTTCTGTCGGAAACATGACAACGGGCGGCGTTGGGAAAACCCCGGTAGTATCAGAGATTGCAAAATTTTTAATTAACCAATGCGGTCAAAAAGTAGCAATCGTATCACGGGGCTACGGCGGACGATTGAATAACAAAAACATTAATATGATATCCGACGGGAAAACTATTTATTTTGACGCACTCCAAGCAGGTGATGAACCGCTTTGGCTGAGCGAAAACACCCCCGGATGTTACGTTTTTACCTGTAAAAACAGATATCTTGCAGCAAAAACCGCAGTTGAAAAATTCGGAATACAAGTGATAATTCTTGATGATGGGTTTCAACACAGAAAACTTCACCGCAACCTGGACATCGTTTTAATGGACAGCGTTAAGGGGTTCGGAAACGAATGCCTGCTTCCGGCAGGTCCGCTGAGGGAAGGTGCGGAAGCACTTGACAGAATAGACAAATTAGTTGTTGTCAGCAAAAATACAAACCACGAAAATGCAGAAAAAGTGGCTCAAATTATGCAGGAACGGCTCAGAATCCCAACAAGTGTTTGCTATACAGAACCTGATTATGTCTACAACATAAAAACCGGTCAGCGTTTGATGGAAGGACTTGACGTTACGGCGATGTGCGCAATCGGACAGCCTCAACAGTTTTATGATTTTTTGAGCCAATATAACGTAATTAAAACTTTAACATTTGATGACCATCATCAATATGCACCAATAGACATTGTTGATATTACGGGCAACATAATAACAACAGAAAAAGATGCAGTAAAACTGGCAAGATTTGACAGAAACGATATTTACGCGCTCAGATTAAAAACCGTAATACATGTCGAAAATCTTTTAACAAAAAATAAACGACATAGCTAATGTCGAAAAAAAATATATACGGCAAAAATTCTGTCATTCTGAAATCTATTCAGAATCTTAGAATTTTTGCCGTATCATAATCTGTAACACAATAGAAAAATAATTTTTTTATAGGATATCTCAAAACTTGGATTAATATAAAATAAACAAAGAGTAAGAAAGAGGTATAATATGTTGGAATACTTTTTAGGCTCATATATTATCACAATAGTTGGTGTTATAGGAGCTTTCCTTTGGGGTGAACACGTACACCCCGGTTCAGGTTTAGGCTGTGTATTTATCGTTGCGGTACTTGCAATTTTAGAAACAAGTTTATCCTTTGATAACGCAGTAGTTAACGCAATGAAACTTGAAAAAATGTCACAAGTTTGGCGGCACAGATTTTTAACCTGGGGTATAGCAATCGCAGTATTTGGAATGAGATTTTTGTTCCCGGTGCTTGTTGTTGCAATTTTTGCACACTTAGATATGGTGACGGTTACAAAAATTGCGTTGACGGATGCTGACAGATACGCAGTGTATTTGCATGCAACCCATGCGCCTATAGTAACCTTTGGCGGCATGTTTTTGATAATGCTTTTCCTTAATTACTTTTTCAATCACGAAAAAGAAGTACATTGGATTGCACCGATTGAAACCCATCTGTCAAAACTTGACCACATCAAAGGAATTGAAATCGTTGTGTCACTTTTAATGTTAATCACAACACAATCAATCGTAGCACAGGATGAAAAATTACCGGTAGTTATTGCAGGTCTTGCCGGGATAATTACATATCTTGTCATCGACGGAGTTGCACATTTTCTTGAAAAACACGAAGAAATGCGCAACGCTCAAAACATTGGAAACGCCGTAAAATGTGCAGGACTTATAAGTTTTATTTACCTTGAACTTATTGATGCATCATTCTCCCTTGACGGGGTTCTCGGCGCATTCGCTCTAAGTAACGACGTAATAATCATCACAATTGGTCTTGCAATCGGAGCAATGTTTGTAAGGTCGTTAACAATTATGCTTGTCGAAAAGAAAACTCTTGCTCAGTTCCTATATTTAGAACACGGAGCACACTGGGCAATCGGAGCCTTGGCAGTAATTATGCTCATTACAACGGTTAGAGAAGTTCCTGAGGTCGTAACAGGTCTTATCGGGCTTGTATTCATTATCAGCGCATTGATTTCTTCAATAATACACAATAAAAAATTAAAAGCTGAGCAATAATCATATAAGACAATTAACAAACCAAGAGCGGAGAACTTACCATTCTGAATAATCTTCAGAATCTTAAATTTTCCGCTCTTATCTATAATATTTACTAAACTAAATTTTCCAACTGTTCAAGTATTCTTCTTGCTCAGGAGTCAGCGAATCAATTTCAATCCCCATTGATTGAAGCTTTAATTCTGCGATTTTCACATCAACTTCATATGGAAGAGTATACAATTTATTTTCAAGTTTTCCATAATTTTTCACAAGAAATTCAATACCTAAAGCTTGATTTGCAAAACTCATATCCATAACACTTGCCGGATGTCCTTCTGCTGCAACAAGGTTGACTAATCTGCCTTCAGCCAGCACATACACAGATTTTCCGTTATCAAGCACATATTCTTCCAAAGCAGGTCTGATTTGACGAATTTCTTTAGTATGAGCTTTCAAATCTCCGACATTAACTTCCCAGTCAAAATGTCCTACATTACCGACAAAAGCACCATCTTTCATAGATAATAAGTGCTTAACATCAATAACGTGCTTGTCACCTGTAACAGTAAGGAATAAATCACCTTCAAGTGCAGCCTTTTCAATCGGCATAACTCTGTAACCTTCCATCGCAGCTTCCAAAGCTTTCAAAGGATCAACTTCACAGACAATAACATTAGCACCCAAAGCTTTTGCTCTTAGGGCAACCCCTTTACCGCACCAGCCATAACCTGATACAACAACCGTTTTACCTGCTATCAAAATATTTGCGGCACGTAACACACCGTCAAAAGAACTTTGACCTGTTCCGTAGCGGTTATCATATAAGTGTTTAGTCAAACTGGTATTAACACCGACAGCAGGGAATCCTAAAGTACCCTGAGCTTCAAGAGCTTGAAGTCTAATAATACCTGTGGTTGTTTCTTCAGTAGAACCGATAATTCTACCGATTAAGTCAGGTCTT
>JAMPCZ010000031.1:8015-17767 GCA_023665935.1 Muribaculaceae bacterium
CTGCCTCTGCTCACGCTTGTTGAAATCATTTTCGAAATTAACAAGTTGCTTGTTGTTTGTCACAACTTCTAGTTTCAGCTATTCTGTTTTCAAGGTTCGAATTTCTCACCGCCAACGCTACACAAAACTCACTTGCGCTCGCTATCGGGGTATTTATTAACCGCTCTCTTGCGGTTCCTTTATCCTACTACATCAATTTTCATTGTCAAGTAGTTTTTGAAATAAATTTTAAAAATCTTTTTGCTATTTATATTCGGTTTTCAAAATTCATCTGTGCACTCTGCACGTCTTTCATATTAAAACAAAAAATTTTAAAATGCAAGTACTTTTTTTAATTTTTTTGAAAAATTTTTATATAATATTGAAAAATACTATAAATAGTGAAATACAGCTTATATAACTTCCGCATTTAAAATAATAAATAATATTTTGTTAGTAAAAAGGGCATGCTTTTATAAAAGCATGCCCTTTGATTTTACTCATTTGAATTCAGATAAATTTTATCTTGAAAACTTTGGCGGAAGTTTACGGTGTTTTAAAACGTAAGCTGTTGGAAATGCCCCCAGATCTTTACCCGGATATATATTATCTGAATTACATCTATTGTTTATAAAACGCGAACAACATAATCCGGCATGAGTCTGCGGTTCACAATATCTATATCCCGGTATTAAATCTCTGCGACTTGAATATTCTCCTACTGAAAAATAAAAAATATCCTGCCCTACTCGATTTGGAAGCTGTTTACCGTTTACATCAACCGCAATATTATAATGGGCAGGGTCGATATCTATGCAGAAAGTCGTGCCATCAAAAAGCAAGTAACAAACATTGTCAAAAGTATTTTTTGCAACAGTAGCATAAGATGCTCCTATAACTTCACCATAATAATTCACATTATAATCAGGCAGCCATGAGGCAGTGCTACAACTTGGGGTCTTAGACACTCTATAACATCTACCCGCAACTTTCATATATTTTGCAATAGGCTCAAAAGCATCTCTATCAGCATCATTTCCACTACCAAAAATACCATCCGTTTCATTTTTAAACAGTGAAATCGCTTGCAATAAATTCGAATTAAACCTCAACAACGATGTTACAAAAATCTTTTCTTGATATTTGCTAATCAAATTCGGAATAGTCAACACCGCAACAATGCCAACTATTGCAAGCGTAATTAGAACTTCTGCCAGAGTAAATGCGGATTTATTAGCAATGCCAGCCCGGCATCCCGGAGAAGGCACATTGCCACAGCCTGTAAATCCCCTATTTGCAAGCTTTAAGAGGTTACCCCCCCCGAAAAATGCTTTCAGAACTTGTATTTTTCCCTCTTTCATATTTTAACTCCTTTTTGCAAGACTTTTTTAATACTCTTATACCATTGGTTCATCAGGATTGTGATTTACAACTTGAACGCCGAACCTTGTTCTAAATAAATGTTTCACGGTATCACTTTGAATTTCATACATCATACGATTAAACAAATCATAAGCTTCTTTTTTGTATTCAATCAGAGGATCTTTTTGACCATATGCTCTTAAACCGATACCGTCACGGAGCATGTCAATATTATGTAAATGATCAATCCATTTGTTATCAACAACTTTCAAAAGTACGTCTTTTTCAAGCTGTCTTACAATATTATTAGAACTAAACGGTTCCTGAAGTTCATATTCTGCTCCATAATCCTGAATTACCTGATTATAGAAATTAATAATATCAATTTCATGACTTTTATATGCTTCAAGAACAAAGTCTTTAATTTTATTAAACATAGGTTCAAAACGCATGCTCTGAATATCTGAAACTTCAAATGAAGAAAGCTGCGGAACTATAGAATGCAATTCTCTAATCATAGCTTGCAAATCTTCATAAACATATTCTTCAACCTTTTGCTCAGGAGAAATATAACTTCTCATAAGCCTGTCAATTTCGCGTTCCATCATATAATATATATCTTGTTGCAAGCCTTCACCTGCAATTACACGACGTCTTTGACGATAGAACTTTTCACGCTGAATATTCATGACATCATCGTATTCAAGTACGGATTTTCTCATGTCAAAGTGGAAAGTCTCAACTTTTTTCTGTGCTGATTCTATACGAGATGTAATAAGTGAAGAATCGATAGCAGTATTTTCAGGAAGATTCAAAGCTGTCATCAACTGCGTAATTTTTTCACCGCCAAATATTCTCATCAAATTATCTTCCAAAGATAAGAAAAATCTTGTTGAACCAGGGTCACCCTGACGAGCTGCACGTCCTCTAAGCTGGTTATCAATACGACGTGATTCGTGACGCTCTGTACCAATTACATGCAATCCGCCCGCTTCTACAACTTTGGCATGTTCATATTCTGTTGTTGCTCTTGCTTCTGACAATGCTTTTTCTTTTAAAGCTTCATAATCAGGATTTGTTTCATCAATCCCCATTTCATCCAAATTCGCCTTAGCTAAGTATTCAGCATTACCACCAAGCAAAATATCTGTACCACGACCTGCCATGTTTGTTGCAATCGTAACCGCACCTAAACGTCCCGCTTGTGCAATAATATATGCTTCTTTTTCGTGATGTTTTGCATTCAACACATTGTGTCTTATACCTCGCTGCTTTAACAACGCTGAAACATATTCGGATTTTTCAATACTGATTGTACCAACCAATACAGGTCTTCCTAATTTATGTTGTGCAACAATATCATCAACTACTGCCAAATATTTTTGAATTTCTGTTTTATAAATTACATCAGAATGATTGATTCTGATATCAGGCTTATTTGTCGGAATTGTGGTAACTTCCAAATTATAAATTTTTCCAAATTCAGCTTCTTCAGTCATTGCAGTACCTGTCATACCTGAAAGTTTTGGGTACAATCTGAATAAATTTTGGAAAGTAATACTTGCCAAAGTTTGGGTTTCATCTTGAATTTCAACCCCTTCTTTTGCTTCTACTGCCTGGTGTAAACCATCTGACCAGCGTCTGCCTTCCATCAATCTGCCCGTGAATTCATCAACAATCATGACTTCACCGTTACGAACAACATAATCCGTATCTTTTACAAATAATTCTTTTGCCTTTAATGCTTGTAATAAATGATGCGCATATTGGGTTTGAATATCAAATAAGTCATTTACACCTATTAATTCCTGTGCTTTATCAATACCTTCTTCAGTTAATATTACGTTTTTATTTTTTTCATCAACAGTATAATCTACCTCTTTTTGAAGCTGAGGTGCGACTTTTGCCATCATTTGATAAGTTTCGGCAGATTGAGCAAGTCTGCCGCTTATAATTAATGGAGTTCTTGCTTCATCAATCAAAATACTGTCGACTTCATCAATAATCGCATAATTAAACGGACGCTGAACAAGCATTTCATTACTTGTCGCCATATTATCTCTCAAATAATCAAAACCAAATTCATTATTTGTACCATAAGTAATATCACATCTGTAAGCTTCTCTTTTTACATCAAAATTTCTTGCGCCTTCACCATTTGATAAAACAACACCAACAGTCAAACCAAGGAATCTGTAAATCTTGCCCATCCATTCACTGTCACGTTTTGCCAGGTAATCGTTTACTGTAACAACATGAACCCCTTTACCTGTTAACGCATTTAAGTATGCCGGCAAAGTTGCAACTAATGTCTTACCTTCACCTGTTCTCATTTCTGCAATATGACCATTATGCAAGAAATATCCGCCAATTAACTGAACATCAAAATGACGCATATTCAAAACTCGTTTACCGGCTTCTCTAACTGTTGCAAATGCTTCTGGTAAAATCTTATCTAAAGCTTCTTTTTCTAACTTCAAATCCTCTTTGAAATTTTTTGAAGTAGGTCGTTTGGCAAGAATACTCTTAAATTCATCGGTCTTTGCACGTAACTCCTCGTCTGATAACGCCGCAAATTCAGGTTCCAAAGCATTGATATGCTCAACAATACCCATCATAGATTTAACTTTTTTTTCGTTCGGATCCCCTAAAAGCTTCAATAACATTTTTATCATTATATTAATATACCTCTCCAAGTTTATAATTAATTAAAGTTTAACATAAATATATCTTAATAATGAAATCTTAATGAAAAGTTAATGATTTAAAAAATAAGTCGTGCAGCTAATATAACCACACAGCTAATTTTGATATGATTACTTCCATACAAGGAGATGGATAGTAATGTATGATGATTTAGGCAAACCTCTTACCAAAAGAGAATTGGAAGTAGTTAATGAAGCGAAGAAAATGCTCACAAACAGACAAATAGCTGACATTTTATGCGTATCAGATCATACAGTAAAAGCACACATCGCAAATGCTATTCACAAACTCGGTGCCAAAAACCGATACGATGCTGCAATCATAGCCTCAAAATTAGGACTTATAGATTTATAAATTACGCAGACAGAGTAAATATTTCGTAAATCTCTTCGTCTGACAATTCTGTAATAATCTTTTCGCCTTCGTATACTGCAAGATCAGCAAGTTCTTTCTTAGACTTAAGCATTTCATCAATCTTTTCTTCAAAAGTTCCGAGTGTAATCATTCTGTGAACCATTACATTCTTATCTTGACCGATACGATAAGTTCTGTCTGTTGCCTGATCTTCAACAGCAGGGTTCCACCACAAGTCGTAGTGAATAACATTTGTTGCACTTGTCAGGTTCAAACCTGTACCACCGGCTTTTAATGACAGAATCATTACCTTGCAATCGTTATCAGTTTGGAAACGTTCAATCAGTTCTTCACGCTGAGCAACAGTTAAACTTCCGTGGAAGAACAACGGCTCGGTATTACATTCCTGATTAATAACTTTACACAAGATATCACCCATTTCTTTATACTGGGTAAATATCAGTGTCTTCTCATCATTATCAAGAATACTTTGAACCAAGTCTATACATTTTTCCATCTTACCTGAAAGCTCTCTGCCCATTTCACCGGATTTCAAGAACTGGTAAGGGTGGTTACAAATTTGTTTCAATGCCGTAATAAGTTTGAAAATGTTACCGCGTCTGTTAACACCCGTAAAGCCGCTGATTTTTGTCATCATTTCATTAAGCGTTTTTTCATACAGAAGTGCTTGCGGTTTAGACAAGTAGCAGTACTCGTTCAGAACCATTTTTTCAGGAAGATCCGAGATTACATGCTTATCGGTTTTCAAACGCCTTAAGACAAACGGAGAAATAGACATTCTGAGTTTGTTAGCTCTTGTATGCTCTTTGAATCTCTCAATAGGAATCGCATAACTCTTTTGGAATTCTCGAAGTGAACCCAAATATCCTTTATTGATGAAATCAAATATACTCCACAATTCTGTCAACCTGTTTTCCACCGGAGTACCTGTCATTGCGATCTTAACATCTGATTTCAACATTTTAATCGCAAGAGTCTGCGCGGTATCAGGGTTTTTAATATTTTGAGCCTCATCTACAATAATCGTGCTCCAGGAATGCTTTTTCAATTCCTCAACATCAATTCTCATAATCGCATATGTTGTCAAGATAACATCATGATTCACATCAAGCTGTCTGTCCGCACCATGATAAATTACCGCGTCCAAATTCGGCGCAAACAACTGAAGCTCTTTCATCCAGTTACCCATCAAAGTAGTCGGACAAATTACAAGCACCGGTTTTTTAAGCTTGCCTTCCTCTTTCATTTTCAGTATCAAACTGATAACCTGGATTGTTTTACCCAATCCCATATCATCAGCCATACAAGCTCCAAAACCTTTAGAAACATTTGTCCACAACCATCTCAAACCAATTTCCTGGTAAGGTCTTAATTCACCTTTCAAATCCTTAGGAACAGTCATCTCAACAGGTTTTGTAAAATCAGAAAGCACTCTTGCAAACGCCGCATCATAATCGAAATCATACTGATCCAATTGACCTGACAGCGAAGCGTGGATAAGCTCCATCCTTGACATTGACTTGAGATTAGATTTTGCAATCTGTTCAAAAATCTTTTTACTTTCTTCTTGGTCAATCAGGACATATTTATTTTTGTACTTGATTAGACCATTATTATTTTCAAGCAGTTTCTTATATTCCTCAAGCGAAATCTTTTCGTTTCCTATTGCAATTTCGTATGAGAATTCCAAAATATCATCCAACGAAATCTTAGAAGACGGAGTATTATTATTAATCAAATCTGCAAGGTCTTCCGTTCTTGAGGCTTTAACTTTTGCATTGATTGAAGCACGCGGAATAACAATATTATTAAGCTCATCAGGAAGAATAACCTCAATTTGAGCCTTTTGCAGATAATAAGCAGTCTGGGTAATAATTTTATACACCTCATTCAAATTCAAATCAAGATACAATTTGTCTTCATCTTCAAAAAGCTCTTCCAGTTCAGGCATATAACGAAGAGCATAGTTTAACTGCTTTTCTACAATTCTTGAAATATCGGAAGCCTTTGCGCCAAAAACTTCTTCTTCGGTGTAAAGTTGATCAATCAAAACACTTTCGTTATTTTTTCTGTCCTTAATATAAACCTTTAATCTGAATATTTCATCTTCCTGTTTTTCTATTTTGAAGAACGGAATAACATCATATTTGCCAAGATAAAGTTCATCAAACCACTGAGCAAAACTTTCGGCTAAATCTTTTCCTTTAAGAACTGCCCGCTGCTCCAAATCTTTCAACAAATATGTACCTGACTTAACGTCCTTGAAGCGATACATCTTAATCCCCAAGAATTTGTATATAACATAATTCAAATATGTATAAATAAATTCATAAACAAAATTCTTAGGCTTTTCACCCTCAATGAACAAATCCTCAGGCATACATTCTTCAAACAGGTTAATAATTCTTGCCATCTTTTGATTATTGATAATAGGCTCATAAACAATACGAAACATTTGTCCGTAACGTTTAACAGTCGGAATAAAGTACAATTTTTCGATAAGTTTCATCACAAAATATGTCAACTTATTTAAATAAATAAATGTCGGAGTTAAATCAGAAAGGTCAACAACATTGCCAAACCCTCCAAAATAATCCATCACTAAATCCCACGCCATATGATATCCGACTTTATCGCCCAAAACATCAGACTTAAAACGGAATAAAGAGCCTTTTGATTTCAAATAGTATTGGAAATTGTTGGTAGGAGTAACAAAGAATGATAAATTAGGACCTTTGACAGTCGAACCCTTATTTATAAGATAAAAATTAGTATTACGAGTAGGAGCATTCGGGCTCAAAAATACACCCGCAAACTCATCCTCAATAATCTGATAAATCATACTCAATGTGTAGCGGAAATCCTTGTTTTTGAAATTTTCGGGATTCTCACTCAAATTATAAAACAATTCGTCAACATTATTCTTTTTAAATGAAAAATCAATATCTAAATTATCTGTCTTGTTACTCATTCTTATACCTTATTACTGTAAATCAAAAAGAAATGTCATTTAAACTTGATTAGTATCTATCAATTGAATTAACATTGATAGACCCTGAATCAAGTTCAGGGTGACATTATGTTTATTATTTAATTAATGACTTTCCGGTCATTTCTTTTGGCTGCTCAATACCAAATAACTGCAACACTGTCGGAGCAACATCACATAGTGCACCGGTTTCACGAAGTTCAATACCTTGTGGAGCATTGATTAGCACAAACGGAACTTCATTTGTTGTATGCGCAGTTTGCGGCTTTCCTGTAGACTCATCAACCATTGTTTCAGAATTGCCATGGTCTGCTGTCAGAAGCATAACAATATCGTGTTCTTTGCATGCGTCAGCAATTTTACCGACACATTCATCAACAACTTTACAAGCTTTTGTTGCCGCTTCAATAACACCTGTATGTCCTACCATATCAGGATTTGCAAAGTTTACTAATATAAATTGATATTCAGGATTATCAATTGCTTTTAATACGTTTTCACAAACCTCAGGAGCACTCATTTCAGGCTGCAAATCGTATGTCGCAACCTTTGGTGAAGCAACAAGAACACGTGTTTCATGAGGCTGCGGCTCATCAATGCCACCATTAAAGAAGAAGGTTACGTGAGCATATTTTTCGGTTTCAGCCGTTCTGAACTGGTTGATTCCGTTAGCCTCCAAAACATCACCCAAAATATTTACCATACGTTCTTTCGGGAAAGCAACAGGGAATGTGAAAGTTGCTTCATAACTTGTCATTGTTGTATAAAGAATGTTTTTCAAAACTTTCTTTCTCTCAAACCCGTCAAAATCAGCAAAGTTAATTGCTTTGGTGATTTCTCTTGCTCTATCAGGACGATAATTAAAGAAAATTATTGAATCGTTATCGTGAATTCTTGATTCTTCTCCGCCAATAAGTGTCGGCAATACGAATTCATCGGTTTCACCTTTGGCATAAGATGCTTTAACACCTTCAATTGCAGTAACGGAATGTTCACCTTCACCCAGCAATAGTGCATTATAACCTTTTTCAACTCTATCCCAGCGATTATCTCTGTCCATTATATAATAACGTCCGATAATTGTTGCAACAGGTGGAAGATTGTATTTCTTCAACTCATCTTCAACTATTTGCAAGTATTCACAAGCACTTGAAGGCGGTGTATCACGACCATCCAAAAACGCGTGAACATAAACTTTGGTTAGACCGCTTTCAGCAGCCAGCTTAATCAATGCCAAAACATGATCCAAAGATGAATGCACTCCGCCTGTAGATACAAGCCCGTAAATATGCAAAGCTGAATCATTTTTCTTAGCATGTTCAATTGCATTCAAAAATCTTTCGTTCTTAAAAAACGAACCCTCTTTAATCGCATTATTAATCTTAGACAAATCTTGATAAACAATCCTGCCGGCACCCAAATTCAAGTGTCCTACTTCGGAATTTCCCATCTGACCTTCAGGCAAACCAACATTCTCGCCATCAGCCTTAATTCTTATAAATTTTTCCTCTTTTTCTAATCTTGGTACATTAACTGGCTGTGCCAATTTTGTTGCATCATATTTTTCAGAACCCGTTGAGATTCCCCAACCATCCATTATACATAATAGAACTCTTTTAGTCATTTCATGTCCCTTCTTTCTAACTTCACGTTAGCAGGATTTTAACAAGAACAGAGGTAAATGTAAAGAGCCCGCCGATGGGACTTATGTAGTATTCCGCTAGATACTACAACATGTCACCCTGACAATAAAAATCGCCCCCTTACAGCTTTGACATTTCCTGCGATACATCCCTGCGCAAGTAATCTAAATTACCCTTGGTAAGAACCCATTTTGTGCAAGTAGCACCATTGAGATTACTGGAATTATTATATACACAAATCTCTTTACCATATTTATTGACTTCAGTAGCGGAAGTAGCAGGTAAAATACCGTTAATCCTTATGTTAAACCTGAAGAAATCTAAACCTGCCTGATTTGGAGGAGAATCACCGTTAATGTCAACAAAAATAACTCCGCAAGAACCGGTATTTGCACTACAACTCCCCAAACTCCAAAACGCCAAAGAAGTACCTTCTAACAATCTTGCTTTCGCATATTGTGTGTGCGTAGCAGGCTGCCAAGCATAAATCGTTTTCCCGTTTAAAGCTTTGTACTGTTTACTACTGAAACAACCTTTTTGACCGCAATCCTCCGACAACTTCAAATAAGGTTTTAAAATGGAATACAATTTTTGAGATGATTGCGGACTATCTTCAACCGGACCAATATCCCAGCCATCAATATCACCGTTTTCAGCAATCGCAAGTTTGAAAGCCTCCGACAATATAGCATGAGTTC
>JAMPCZ010000032.1 GCA_023665935.1 Muribaculaceae bacterium
CAGAAGTCTTAATCACCCTGGGTATAATCGGCGTAGTGGCGGCGATGACGATTCCCGGGCTTATGACTAAATATAAAGATAAGATGTTTGCCCTTCAATGGCGGAAATCTTTTTCCGAGCTTGCACAAGCCGTAAGGATGATGCAGGAAAATGAGGATACAATAGCATCCCCGTCAGGACAAGCTGATTATGAGTATGAACTGGCAAGCTTGTTTGGTAAGTATGTTAAACACGGAAAAATTTGTCATTCAAATGCGCTGGTTAGTGAAGGTTGCTCCCCTCAAGATTACCCTGTTAGTTTATATAACGGGTCTTATAAGTATGGAAATATGGGTAGAATTGATGGTGGTACAACTTGTATGTCACTACTAAACGGCAGCCTTGTTTGTTTTGATTATTATGTTGCTATTGTTGATGTTAACGGCTATAGTAAGCCAAACACAATTGGCAGAGATATTTTTGCAGCCCATGTTAATGTTGATAACTACTCCATAAATCCGGCAAAGGGACGTAACTATAGTTGGGGCATTGCAGATGGTGTCAGAGTTAAAGTTACTAACGGTGACGGCACCTGCAAGAAAACGAACGACGATTACGGCTGGGGTTGTTCTTATTATTATTTACACAACCTGCCTTAATTATTATTTTTGTTGTATTTTGCCTAAACAAAGAGCTGCAAAAATAAGTTACACCTAGCCTTTGTAGCCGATGTAGCGGAGGTTCCTGTAATAGCCGTCGTAGTCAAGTCCGTAGCCTACAACAAATTTGTCATCAACTTCAAACCCGTAGTAATCAGGTTCTACGTCAACTTTTCTTGTGATTTTTTTGTCTAAAAGTGAACAGAATTTCAACGACTTGACGTGGAAATTACAGTGCATAAAATCTATTAGGAATTTTGCCGTCAGCCCGGTATCCACGATATCTTCAATAATAAGTACGTTTTTTCCGTTCAAGTCAGGAAGCTGTATGTCAACGGCATTCACTTTCCCTGATGTTGTTGTGGATGATCCGTAGCTTGATAGTCTTATAAATTCCATTTTTAACGGCATATTAAGGTTTTTTACCAAATCAACCGCAAAAATTACGGCACCTTTTAATACGCATATTGCGACGATTTCTTCGCCGTTATAAAATTCATTCATTTCGTCCGCAAGTTCTTTGATTCTTGTTTGCAGCTGTTCTTCGCTGAATAATACTTTTAAGTCTTCAATTTTGATTTCCATGTGTTTATTATCCTTTCGAATTATTTGCTTTGTATAATTTTATCCTGTGTGTTGGTTTATCAGTTATTTTTATTTTATCACTAATTCCTAATCCCGCCGCCCAAAGTATTTCATTTCCTTGGCATAAGAACAGGAGGCTGTCTTTTTCGTGGTTTGGAACTTTTTTCTCATTAAGATATTTTTTTAGTTTTTGCGTTCCTTTAACTCCGAGCGGTTGAATATAATCCCCTTCATTTCGTTTTCTTAGTTCAAAATCCAGGGGGGTGCGATTGAGATTGATATACGCGCACATTTCGGTGTCGGGCGGGAATTTACGTATCGGTTTTGTAAATTCTTCCAACTCTAATATGTAACCGTTATTTTCGTATTTGCCGGGTTTTGTTATGTGAAAATATGGTGGTATCTGTTCATTTTGTGTGATGATTTCAATATATTTGTCACTGACAAATATCCACAGATTATTTGTCAAAGAGCAGGTTTTTCCTGATTTTGAGTTTTTATTTTCATTGATAAATTCTCTGATTGAGTGAATTTTTTTTCTGTCGTATTCTAGGTTTTGTGTTTGAAACAGGTTATAAATAATTTTGTTTTGCAGCGCGGTTGAAAGATTTTGGAATTTTTTGGTTTTAATTTTCCCGTTCAGTGAAATTTTTTCAAGTGTGTTTTGGGTATACGAGTCTAATATTTCGGTTTCTTCTTGTGCAACTTGAATGAGTGAAGTTATTGCCTCAAGTGAATTTGGGTTAACTTCGTTTAATAACGGCATTATTTTTGCACGGATGAAGTTTCGTTTGTATTTTGTGTCTGAATTTGAGCTGTCGTTATTCGGGGTTAAGTGGTGTTTTGCGCAGTAAGTTTCAATTTCTTGCCTTGTGATATCAAGCAGCGGGCGGTAAAAAACCTCTCGATGCGGTGCGATTCCTTGCAGTCCCGATACTCCGGTTCCTTTGATTATTCTATAAAGGATGGTTTCGGCGTTATCGTTTTTATTATGTGCAGTGAAAATGACTTTGCTGTCATAAAGTTTTGAGCATTTTTCGAAAAATTTATAGCGGGCTTCTCTTGCTGCTGTTTCTGTATGTGGAACCGTTGTTGATAATTTTTCGCAATAGAATTCTACACCTGCTGCGGTGCAAAAATCCTGGCAATTTGCCTCTTCGCGGTCACTTTCTTCTCCTCTCCAATTGTGATTCAGGTGGAGTGCTACAATTCTGTTTTTTGTGATTTTTCGGAGCGTATTCAAAAGACACATTGAGTCGTAACCGCCTGAAAACCCCACCAAGAAGGTTAATTCGGGGGCATTCAAATCATATTTTTCTAAAAATGACTTAATTGTTTGATGAATATTACTCATGATTATTTATTGCTTTGCAAGGTGTTTTTTTATACCTTCACGGATTTCCACAACATCAGTTCCAAGCTGCTCCAAAGCCTGCATAGCCAGTGATGTCGGTTCTGTTGTTATCGCCCAAAGAAGATCGGAGGATTCAATTTTTGTTTTATTTTGTTTTTTGGCGTGCTCCCAAGCTGCTTCGAGAACTCTTTTGGCTCGTCTTGTGAACACGATTTCACTGTCAAAATATTCATTACCGCTGCCGATAATTTTTTCGACTACAATCCTTGCGTCCCTAATATTTATTTCAAGTTCGTTAAGTACAATTGCGCCGATTCCTGTAGCTTCGGAGATTATGCCAAGCAGGAACATTTCAGTACCAACGATTCCGCGTCCGATTCTTCGTGCTTCTTGTTTTGCAAGCCGCAGGATGGTCAATGTTTCAGGCATTTGTTTTTCTATCGGTTTGATAATTCCATGCGCCAAATCATCATCATTGATATTTAACTCTTTAAAGATATTATATGCTACCCCTTTTTTTGTTTTCAAAAGCCCGAGAATCATATGTTCCGGAAGAACCTCAGATGAGCCGAGTTCTTTTGCTGTTTGAAGGGCAAGACTCATTGCGATAAATGCGTTTGGTGTAAAAACAATTTGTCTGCCTTCGTATTCTGCTTGGCGTGATTTAATTTTTGACAGTTTTTCTTCAAATACTTCGTTAGTGATTCCGAATTGAGCTAAAATCTGTGCTAAATCAGAGTCTTTATCTTCCAAAATAGAAGATATAATTTGTTCTGTACCAAGGATTTCATATTCTGAAGTTGATAATTTTGCGACTGCGCGCTCAAAAACTTTTGATGATTTTTCGTTATCAAACAATGAGTCTGTTTCTTGTGACAAATTGATTTCCGGTTCTTTGTTTTCATCAAGTTCAGGGTGGAAATCTTTTTTAACTTTACGCTGAACAAGTTTTTCAATAAGCGGGCGGAATTTATCAATGTCGAACCCTAAATTTTCAAGATACTGTGAAATTTTTGAGTGTTTATCATTGATTGCCGCAAGTACAAGGTGTTCGTAGTGAACGGTCGAATTATCTGATTTCTCGGTTAAATCAATAGCTTCGGCTAAAATATGTTTGAAATCATCACTGAATGGAATGGAGGAACTCATATCAGATTCTTCAATATGAACTGATAGGTAGATTTCCTCGGCAAGCCGTTCGTATGTTATGTTGCAAGACTTGAAAATTTTTGCACAAAAACCGCGTGTTTCTTTAATCAATGCCATAAGTAAATGCTCTGATAAAACTTTTTCAGAGTGGTCATAAATGGCAATGTTTTGTGCTTCAACTATTACGTTAACTGCTTTTTCCGTGAATTTTTCAAACATATTTTTCCTAATTTCTATTCTTCAACAGCTTCTTCGTCATCTAAAGTTTCAATGTATGCTGAAACCTTTTCAAATTCATCATCATCATCAATTGTTTCAAAGAAGCTTTCTTCACCTTCTTCTGTGTATCTCATTAATACTACGTCAGGTTCTTCAGTTGTATCAGCTTCTTCAACCAACAAGGCATACTGTTTTCCTTCAAATTCAATTATATCATACAATTCGCATTTGATAACAGTTCCATCATCATCAATTACTTCAATAATGTTGTTTTCTTTTTCGTCTGTCATGTTTTTCTCCTTTATTTATTACGTGCAAGGTATTGTTCCAGTATAATACAAGCACTCTCAATATCAACCAGTCCTTTATCTTTTCTGAAGTCTATTTTTTTTGCTCTGAGATTTTCTTCTGCCGTATCTGATGTTAGGCGTTCATCTTCAAAGATTATTTCGTAACCTTCAAGTTTTGAGGCAAATTCTTCACAATTTTCAGCTTGAAACCCTTTTGAACCGTCCATATTTAGCGGAAGTCCGATAACGATTTTTTTGACGTTGTTTTCTTTAGCTATCTTGTAAATGGTTTCAATAGCTTTTTGTTCCGGGCTGCGCCGGATATAAGAATGACCGTTGGACAGCATTAAAAGGTAATCGCTCAGCGCGATTCCGATTCTTTTTGTTCCGATATCAAGTGCCATTACCTTATACATTTTCCACCCATTTTTCTTCGATGTATTTGAGTTTTTCGTCAATTTCATCAATTGTAAGATTGTTTGAATTGACGTTTTTGTCGTATTTTATCAATGTCAAATATTCATAAATACTGCGTTTTAAAATATCCTTAAAAAGTTCTTTTAATACAACTTCATTTTTGGATAGTCCGAAAATTTCCTGAGCTTCGTCATCTTTTCCTATTGCGAATTTTATATATGCACTCATCAATAGTCTTTGAATCCATTCTTGCTTTTCTTCTTCGTAAAATACTTTATCAAGGTTTTCATCTACTAAATTATCAATGTTATTTTCTCCGTGTAACTTTGAGAGTAGTTCTTCAAATTCGCTGCTGTAATTTGCATCCAAAAACCAGCGGGCTGAAACCTTTAGCTTAGTTAGTTTTTCAATTGTTAAATCGGTGACTTCACCCGGGATGACAAGTTCTTCCAATATCTCATCTATCATTTGTTCTTCAAAGTCAATGTCGGATAGAAGATTTTTCCAGCAGACGTATTCATACGGAAGTTTTCGGTTTCCGCGATTTTTGATTGTTATCATTTCAGCGTTGTAAAGAATAGTTTTAAATGATTCAGGATTTATATCAACCGTTTTTTCATCGCGTAAAAAACGTTCCAAAATTTTGCTGCATTCAAATTCGGAAATATCAAAAAATCCAAAGCAATCTTTAATTCCTGTTTCAACGTTGATTACAATAGATACAAATCTTATTCTTTTATCTTCTGTAATTCTTGTGAATATTAAGGCTTGGTTTCCTACCCCGTCAGGATAGGTGATATAGAATTTGTAAGGTTTACTGTTTGAAAGTATTTTTTTATAAAATTCTTTAGTATTGTCTTCGCGCATCCCTGAAATTTTGAGGGTGGAAAGACTCTTTTTGACAGCTTGCAGCAGTTCGCCGTCTACGGTTCTGCTCATCTGTTCAAGAACGCTCAGAGCAAGCTGTGATTTTGTTTCGCCCAAAAGTTTGAGGGCATGAAGTCCAATTGTGCTGTTCGGGTCAGATACAAAAACAGGAATTAGAATATTTGCCAAAACATTGGATGAAAAATCTTCGCTGAACGAATTGAGAAGTGCAATCCTGTCTTGAACTCTTATTGATGCCATAAAATCCATAAAATCTATTTGGATTTCAGGGTTTATAATTGCGGAGTTCAGCATTTGTTTTGTGTTCTCATCAAATAGAGCGGAAGCGTCATCAAGATACTCTTCGCAAGATTCGTATGACCAATCGGAATCCAAATCTCTCAGTAAATTTAAAATGGTGATTTTAACTTCGGAGTCAAGGTTTTGATTTTTGAGTGTTTCCCAAAGTTTACTTACAAATTCGTCTTTTTCGACGTAGCGTTCAAGCAGAAAACATATTATGGAAATTTTGTCAGGTGCAGAATTTACGAGTTCTTTAAATAGAATTTTTGAGATAATTTTTTTGTCATCTTGAGAATCTAAGTTTTCAATATCCTCAAGACAGTTCTCCAAATCTGCCGGCGAATTGATTTTTTTTAATAATTCAGTCACGGCGGATTTGAGTTCAAAAGGGTTCAATTGTTTCACTTTGGCTGTCATTTTGTTATCTTGCCTTCCCCCAAAACGCGTCTAATATGTGTTGGGCTTCTGCGGATGGCATTCTGTCTTGTAATATCAAGTATTGAACGGCAATCATTGCGCATTCTGAACAAATATTAACCCCCGGACCTTGAACCATTTTGATTACTTGAGTATTCGGTCTTCCGCAGAAACTGCAATAAACCGGTTCAAATTTTTCACCGCTTTCATCCTTAACCTCTGCCATTGATTTTTTCTTGGCTCCAAGGCTGACTACTTTGTCATCTGACATATAAATTCTCCTTTTTTACTTAACTATTGTAACTTAAATTAATGAAATTTGCCATATTTTTATTATTAAATTATAATTAGTTTAACATCAGCTTAACATTTAAGAAGAGGGGTATAGATGAAAAAGGTCTGTTTAATCGCCAGTGTACTGTTTGTAGCGGTTGTGTCTACTGCGTGTATTAACAATTTTGCGGTTCAGGATTTGAACAATAAAGCTAAAGCATACGCGGATAAAGGTGACTATGTGCAAGCGATTGAAAGATTGAAATCAAGCATTGATCTTGACCCGTCGTTTTTTGAAACTCATTATAATTTAGCGGTTGTTTACACTCAAGCCGAAGATTATGCGAATGCGATTGATGAATATAAAAAAGTTATTGATTTGAAACCTGATATGGCAGATTCTTATTATTCGCTTGCTACTGCAGAAAATAACCTTGCGGTTGATATTTCGCAGTTGAAGGTTCGGATGAGTGATGATGGTTCTGTTTTCACCCCTGGAGTCGGAGAATTTAAAGATGTTGATCTTTCTCAGGAGCTTTCGGAGGGGGAGAAAAGTTTTGTAAATGAATTGTATAATTCTGCCGTTGCAAGTTATCAGAAATATCTTGAATTGAATCCGGAGGCTTCTGATAAAGCTGATGTTGAGGCTCAAATAAAAAGTATACAAGACGCTCAAAACCCTGAAAAAAGGACGGCGATTGAATAATGCTTATTTTGCAGGCTCCTGACCCGGTCGCGTTCTCTGTATTTGGTTTTTCTGTTTATTGGTATGGGATAATTATGGCTGCGGCTATCCTGACAGCTGTTCTGACCGCTAATTCTCTCTGTAACAAAATTCATTTTGAGCTAAAAAAAGATATTATCCTTTCTCTTGCTCCATTGTTGATTATTTTTGGAATAATCGGAGCGAGGTTGTATTTTTGTTCTTTGAATTCGGGATATTATTTCTCTCATCCGCTAGAAATCCTTGATATTAGGGAAGGCGGGTTATCTATCCACGGAGCTTTAATTTTTGGGGTTCTGAGTCTTTTTGTTATCGGCGCGATGAAAAATTTTCAGGTTTTAAAACTATTAGATATACTTGCATGTTCGACATTTTTAGGTCAGTCTGTCGGCAGGTGGGGGAATTATTTTAATTCCGAAGCTTACGGCTTGCCTGTTGCCGCTCAAAATTGGGGGCTTTTTATCCCGCCATCTCATAGAGTTACGCAATATTATGATTATACCCTTTTTCATCCGACATTTTTATATGAAAGCATTTTGGATTTATTAGGTTTTGGAATTCTATTCTTCTTTTTAAAGAAGTTTGGAAAATCTCGTGTCGGATTTACTTTTTCTCTGTATTTAGTATTATATGCAGTTATTCGGTTTTTTATTGAACAAATCAGGGTTGATAGTGCTCTGAACCCGGGCGGAGTTCCAATAGCGCAGCTCGTATCGATTGTGATGTTCTTTGGCGGGCTTATCGGGGTATTTTTTACGCTGAAAAGATGATGAGCATTTGTTTTGTTTTTGCTAATTTATTCTTAGGGTAAGTGCCCATACGGCTCCCGCTGATACACACGATTGTACAAAGAAATCGGTCAGAGAGGGGGTGATAAAATGACCAAAGAAATGATAAAAACCGCTATAACGGTAATTATAACGGTTCTTAAAATAATCATGATTTGGTTATAGGGTACAAAGTGAAGCTCTAAGGAACTAGCACTTCTTTAGGGCTTCCCCCTATATGTTTATTATTTATTATTTTTTATCGTTTGTCAAGTGGATGTGTAAGATTGATGCTTATCTTATTATGGACTTGTAGGGCTTAGCACAATGCTGAATTTCGTCACACGCAATTTACGTAGAAATTGGACGAAAGGAGGGCTAAAAACTATGGTTGACAAAATAATAATGCTACTAATAGCATTTGACTTACTTTTAGTAGCATTAAAATTATTTAAGCCGTAGGGTGCGTAGCAGAGTCTTTAATCCGACTAAAGCTTAAAGGCTCTCGCCCTACTTCTACATTATTTATTATTTTTTATCGTTTGTCAAGTGGGATGGAATATAATATCATCGGATTAGTGAAAATAGTTCGCGTGATGCTTAAGATAAATTTACATTTTCACTATTAGTGGCAATTTTTTATTGTAAATATCTTTTATATATATGAAGTATATATGAGGAGATGTGATTATGCCCGAAATTGATGTAATGTTATTTGACTTAGCTCATTTGTTCTTGTTGTTCAAGGTTAATAAAGAAGCAGATGAAGATTTTTTCGAATATGAAGAGAATAATCAAATCTGTATGGCTAAGATTAGGTTAAATTTGTTCTCTGAAGAAAATACTGAGCCGCAAAAAGCTTTTATATAATAAATCGGTTTGCGGCGAAATATTCAAAAAGAAAAGACAGGTTATAGCGGACCTGTCTTTAATTTGACTCAATTAATATTTTTGTGTTTACTTATTGTTTGCTTAATCTTTAACTTTCGTTTTTAAAGCATCGCCAATTAGTGATGCTGTTGCTCCAACAATGGCTCCGGTTGCTACAAAGAACCCTGTTGGTCTGATGTGTTTGGTTACAAGCTTGTATGCCTTAGCACATTGCTTTGCTGTTTCATCGGCTATTCGGGAGGTTTCTTTACAAATATTTCTGAAATCTGCAACATCTATTGGATTTTTAGCTTCAAGAGTTTGAAGAGCTTTTTTGATTCTTGAAGGTTTCACATGGTCGCCTTCCTTCATCCCGTCAAAGAGTTTTATAAATGCATCTTCGGCAGGAGATATATGTGTTTTTGCTTTCATATCTGCAAGGTACTTTTCTGTGCGGATAGAATACTCGGTTTTTTGTTTATGGATTTTGTCCATAACTTTTACGTATTCATCACTACTCTTTTCTTCGTGTGTCAGCGGCAACAGATATTTTCCCGCGTATCCCGCTGCACCGCCTAACACTACGCCTTGTCCCAATACTTGTAGTGCAGTGTGGTGTGATCTATCATTAATTTGAACTGATGGTATTGCCATGTTATAAATCCTTATTTCGGTCTTATAATACGATCTCCAAAGCTAAGCCCGGCTTAACTTACTATCTGTAGAAGAATTTGCACTTAAATATTTTAAATGGAAATGCAGAAAGATTCCTAATAAAACTGAGTAATCAAATTCTTATTTTTTTGCATTATAGTTGAAACTTATTTTTTTGTCAACACTTTTTTAATAAGATTTAATATAAGCATAATGCTGACCAAAGCTAATGTTAGGAAAAAGTCGTATTTGATGGCATTATGGCTTGCGCAAAGACAAGCTAGTCCGCCCGCTAAAATGGCAACGGATGTAATAATTACAACGGTTTTCTTTTGTGAAAATCCTGCGTGTAACAGTTTGTGGTGGATGTGCTCAGCATCAGCCACAAATGGCGATTGACCTTTGCATATACGTCTTAGGCTTGCAAATGTAATATCAATAATCGGCACGGCAAGAACTAAAAACGGAAGTAATATTGCCAAGGTCGCAACCTTCATTACCCCGGTAATAGATATTGTTGCAAGCAGAAAGCCCGAAAACAATGCGCCGCTGTCACCCATAAATATTTTTGCTGGGTTGAAGTTAAATGTTAAAAATGCAAGCATTGAGCCCGCTAATATAAACCCAATCAACGCGCTGATAGGGTTTGCAGGTGATAATGTGATTGCCAAAATTGCAAGTGTAATAGCATTTACGGTTATTACAGAGCCGGCAAGTCCGTCAACCCCGTCAATAAAATTAACGGCATTTGAGATTCCGACAATCCAAAGCAATGTAATCGGATAAGACCAAAATCCTAAATCAATTCCGCCCCAAAAAGGAAGAGTGTCAATTTGTACCCCTAATAAATAGACGATTGTTGCGATAGAAACCTGGATTATTAATTTGAATTTTGCGCCAAGTCCGTATACATCGTCAATCAGTCCGAGCAAGAACATCAAAGAACTGCCGAGTAAAATCCCTGACATCAGTCTTCCGTAAGGGTAATAGCTCATTAGTACTAAAAATAAAAATGTCAGCATCGTACTTGTCCAAATGGCAACCCCGCCTATTCTTGAGATAGGTTTTGTGTGGATTTTTCTTTCGTTTGGAACATCAACAAGTCCTTCTTTTTTTGAAAAACTGATAACCATAGGAACCAAAAATACCCCGAAAATATAGGCTATTACTGCTCCCATTATGTGTGCGTGTGCTAACTGAATATTTATGGTATTCTCCTTTTTATTATTTGTACAACGGGTGTTTTTTGCATAATTTAAGAGAGCGTTCTCTCAAATTATTAAGTGCGGTTTCATTATCTGACGAAAATACTGCGGATGCAATAATTTTTGCAACTTCAATCATATCGTCTTCTTTGAACCCTCTTGTTGTTACGGCAGGTGTTCCTAATCTGATTCCGCTTGTCACAAACGGGCTTTGCGGATCATTGGGAACCGTATTTTTGTTTGCGGTAATTCCGACTCTTTCTAATACATTTGCCATATCTTTGCCGGTTTTACCGGTTTTTCTCAAATCAAGAGTCATAAGATGATTTTCTGTCATTCCGCCTACAATGTCCATACCTTCATCCATCAAACCTTGCGCAAGAGCTTTTGCGTTTTTAACGATTTGTTGAGCGTATTCTTTGAACTCAGGTTTTGAAGCTTCCAGCAGCGCAACAGCTTTTCCCGCAATAATGTGTTCAAGCGGCCCGCCTTGTAGTCCCGGAAATACTGCTTTATCAATTGCAGCTGCGAATTCTTCTCTGCACATAATGATTCCCCCTCTTGGACCTCTTAGTGATTTGTGAGTTGTTGTTGTTACAAAATCACAATAAGGAGCAGGTGATGGGTGCTCTCCTGCTGCCACAAGTCCTGCGATGTGCGCGATATCTGCAAGTAATAGTGCTCCGACTTCATCCGCGATTTCTTTGAATCTTTTGAAATCTATGATTTTAGCATAATTACTTGCGCCGCAGATAATTAGTTTCGGTTTATGTTCAAGAGCCAGTTCTCGGACATTTTCGTAATCTATTTCTCCGTTTTCGTTAATACCGTAGCTTTTTACATCGTAATAAAGTCCTGAAAAATTAACCGGAGAGCCGTGAGATAAGTGACCGCCGTTTGACAAGTCCATACTTAATATTTTGTCACCCGGTTTAAGAACAGCCATAAATACAGCCATATTTGCTTGAGCTCCGCTGTGAGGCTGAACATTTGCGTGATCCATTTTAAATAATTCACATGCTCTTTTTTGTGCAATTTCTTCGATTACATCAATATGTTCGCAGCCGTTGTAATATCTTTTATGCGGTTTTCCCTCGGCATATTTATTTGTTAAAACACTGCCGCATGCTTCCATTACAGCCAAAGATGTGCAGTTTTCACTGGCAATTAATTCAATGGTTTCTTGCTGTCTTTGCAATTCTAATTCAATTTGTTCTGCTACTTGCGGATCAGTTTGTTTTATATTTTCTAAGTTCATACACTCTCCCTTATTCTTTATTAATTATTATATGTTCTAAACCGAATTACGCAAGTTTGTAAACATGGAATTTGCTGTATAAATCCCATAAACCCTATCGTTTAGATGAATATTCCTTGATAGTTTCTACTACATAATCAACTTCGGGTGACATCAGCGAGTATTTGTGTTTTTTTACGTTAACTAAACAAACATTGTTTATACAAAGCTGAGCATCTTCAATATATTTTTTTAGCAGTAATTCTTCTTTTTCTTCCGGGGCGCATGTTGCGGTTTCATCAATAAATTCTTTGTTTTTCAGAGATATTTCTAATGTGTCATCTTCCCAGTTTTTAAATGTTACTGTATTAATTTTTATTCCGGATTCTTCAAGTTTTTGAGTTAACTCGTTGTGGAATTCTTGATTTCTGTCGGTTTTTGTTCCGTCTGTATAATAACTGTATACAAGGGTTAAATCGTCTGATTTGTACAAATCTTCGTACGCGTGATATTTTTTTGATAACTCTCTGATATTTTTGGGTAATTCTTTATCCTCTGTTGAGTTGATATAAATCGGTACCGGTCCGAAGATTCTGGCTTGTCTGTCATGGTGATTTTTTACAATAATCGTTAATATGATAAGAAGTGCAACTGCTGAGATTACTATTTTTTCAACTTTATCAAGTTTCATAATACTTCGCGGCTCCTTTTTAGTCTGATAATTTTATTATATGAAGTTTCAATTTTGTTTTTCAAATCACTATTCATTATAGCTTTTTGGTAAATATTTTCAATTATGTTAATTGTTGTATCATTTGAATCCCTGTATATAAACATATTAACTCCGGCGTCGATTGCTTTTAGCACGGCATCGGTGTCTTCAAATTCCTTGACTCCTTTCATCACCATATCATCGGAAATGATTACTCCGTCAAAGTTTAATTTGTTTCTAAGATAGTCGATTGTATTTTTGCTCAGTGAAGTCGGGATTCTTTCATCTTCAAAACACGTGCAATGCAGGTGGGCAACCATTATCATATCTATACCGTTTTCTATAGCGGATTTAAATGGTTTTATGTGGAGAGTTTCCATTGTTTCGAGCGGTAAATCTATTTTGGGAAGGGTCTGGTGGCTGTCTGTGTTTGCATCTCCGTGTCCGGGGAAATGTTTAACACAAGGGATTATCCCGTTTTCTAAATATGTTTTTGAAACAATTTTTTCAGCCTCTATTACTTCATTCGGATTTGATGAAAATGCCCGTTCTCCGATTATCGGATTATTTGGGTTTGTGTTAGTGTCTATACATGGTGCAAAGTTTAAATTTAATCCGTAATTTTTTAATTCAATTGCGATTTCTTGAGTTTGTTTTTTTAAAAAATCTAAACCTTTTTCGTAGGCGAATTTTGCGGATAAATATTTTTTACCGCTATGGATGTTTTCTGTACGCTCAACCCTTCCGCCTTCCTGGTCGATGGATAAGAACGGCGGAATTTGAGATTCTGCGGTTATCTCGCGAATCAGTTGTCTAAATTGCTCTGTACTTTGTATGTCTTTTGTGAAAAATATAATCCCGCCAAGTCCTTTTTTGAGTGCGGTTTTGTAGTTCCCGCCCTCTAAGCCGAGGATGAACATTTGGTATATTTTTTCTCTTAAATTGCTCATGTTACCCCTTGTAAATCAGCCCAAAAACTTCTGTTAACTCAATCAGTTTGCCGGAGGTGATAACATTTTGAATCTTGTTATAAATTGTTTGGGCTGCATCTTTATCCGGAATGGTCATAGATGTCGGGATTTGTAAGTCTGATGTTGTTTTTGTGTCAACAAAACCGCGGTTTTGGGTTAAAAATTCCTTATAAAGCTTTAGGATTTTTATGTAAAGCGGATTTATTTCGTAGTTTGTTGACAGGTAATATTTTGCATCTTTTTTTAATTGTGTGAAGTAGTCGATTGAGAAATCAATTTCTTCAACTGCTTCTGCTTCGTCGTATTCGCCGCCCAGGCATGGGTTACCCTCAATTTTAGCATTCTCCGAATCAGATTTTATGTATGCTGCCCAAAGCAGACTTCCAAGACAGAATCCTATATTACTTTCAACCATCTTAAGAATTTTCGGGTAGAACATTTTAAACTGAGTTCTGCGCTGACCAAGGTTTTTGAATTGAGCTATCATTGAATACATGTATTCAATATTTATTGATAAAATTGTTGTGTGTTGTGCGTATCCCGGGTCAAACAGGAATGTTTTTTCAGTTGTGTTTGTCATATTTATATCACCTCAGATTTTTTATTTTTTCGTTTTAAAACTTTATTTTGGTATTCTTTATCGTATTGGAATTTTGTTCCGTTAACAAAGCTTTTTACAACTCCGTTTGCAAAAGTTTCGCGAGCTGACCAATATGATGTATGTGCATATAGTGCAGAGCGTTTTGACCATACGCTTGAATTATCATAAACAACTCCTGTCGGACTTTCAAATTTCAGGTCAAGGATTTCTTCAATTTGTTCAAGTGTAAGATTTCTGCTTGATGGGAATCCCAGCGGGTCTTCTCTAAAGTTAACGGTTAAGAAATACAGACCGTTTTCTAAAATGTATTTAAGCATATATTTGTTGTAAAAATTCAGTTCGTAGTTTTTATCTCCTAAGTCCGAGTAAAATAACGGTATAGGGCTGGCAAAATTTACAACTCCGCGTACATGTCTTTTTGGTGCGCAGTATTTTTCGGTAGATTCGTTAATTTTTAAATAATTTTCTTTTAACTGGTCGCTGTTTTGGTTAAGAACCAGGTGTCCGGTGTTTGTTATAACTCCTAAATTACCTTTGTCATGCGCAATAGCGGAAAGGCAGGTGTCATTTTGCGGATTCTCTTTGACGAAATTCAAAAACTCATCATCTGAATGCAGTGCCGCAAAAAGTTTTTCAAGGTTGATATACGGAAGTTTGTAAAATAAGTATTGATAAGTTACAAAAGTTCCTGCCGAGTAGCCGTAAAGAATTACGTTTTGGTTTTGCTTGGCTTGTTCTTTGACTTTTTCGTTAAGTTCATCCAAAATCGGCAGCATATTATGTGTTTTCTGTACCCAAATCGCATCGTGCATAAATTGTGTCAGCAGGCTGCGAACTTCATAAGCAAGAGTGGAGCTGATTGCTTTTGAAATATTTAATCGTTCTTTGACAAAATCTAAATCGGTTTTGCTATTGTAACCCCAAAAGAAAATTTGCGGCTTTTCTGAGATCTCAAGTTTGTTATCTGTTGACCATTTTTTTATAGAATCATTTTTTTCAAACTTTTTTTTCAATACCGGATGTAGTTTATTAACCCCGTTTATATACCAGTCCTTCATTTTTGTATCATTGTTATTTGACCCGTTTATGTACATAAATGTCAGATTGGTTTCTTGCGCAGGTGCTGCAAGCTGAACTAATAACCCTGCTAAAATTGTTAATAAAATCTTTTTCATAATCAAAATTTTATCACAAGTTTTCGAAAAACAACAATATTTATTTTGCGGTTTTTAAAACATATCTTGCTGCCGCTGATGCTGGTTCGACAATTCCGTCGTGGAATCTTATCGGGTAAATATCGGTCATATGTTCAGCGTCATTTTTTACAATGCAATCATTTTTGCTAAGGCTATCAGAACCCGAAGAGCAGCTGACTTCTTTATTGGGTAAGGATACTCCGTTTACGTCTATAAAACCGACACAAAATCTAAGTTCATCATTTCCGCCAATAATATCTCTTATTGTTTTTCCGACTGATAAAGAGCAAGAGTTTTTTCCCATGCCTTTATAAATTCCGATAATAGTGCCATCTTTCAACACATAAGCTCGATAGTTGCCAAGTATTCTACTGCCATCAGCTAACATAAATGGACCTCGTGTTATTGTATATTTTGAATTGGAAGTCATTGGTATATTTGCGGCGTTTTCGTAGTAGTTTGCCCCGGTGAGTGTTCCGTTTAAAATTGAACAAATTGTCATTACATTTTCCGGGTTTTCGTTTGCGGCATTGCTTCCGCATTGTGCATTTATTCCGGCAAAGTCAAAGCCGTATTGTGCTTGTGACATTCGGGCGGCTTGCGATAGGGTGGAGATACTTTTCTTGAATTTTGAGCGGTATTGCTGGCTTCTTGTATTTGCAATAAGAGTAGGGATTGTCATGGCTGCAACTACACCGATTAATGTAAATATGATTAAAATTAATCTTCGAGAACTGATGTGGGAAAAGAATATTTCAGCTGTTCAAATACAGCGTGAAACAGGTATTCATGCGACTACAATTTCTCGAATTATTAATGGCAAGCAGTGTAATCTCGGGTTGGATACCGTGGATAAGTTGTGCTCCGTTTTGGATTGTAAAATCCAAGATTTGATTACTTATGAAAGAGTTAATAAATAAGCTCATATTTTATGCTAATATTTTATTATGAGTAAACTTATTGAAAATATGCTGGATTGGATATACAAAAAGAAATGTTATTTTTGCAGGAGCTCAAAAGAATCTGTGAAAATGTGTTCAAAATGTTTTGATGAGCTTGATTTTTTACCTGTCGGAATTAACAGAACACTCTGCGGCGGGATAAAAGTTTATTGTGCCGGGAGTTATTCTAAAAATCTTCAAAAACTTATTCGCGGGTTAAAATATCACAACCAGCGTGATTTAGCGTATTATCAGGCTAAATTTATGTGGCAGTATTGGGAAAGACTTGGGCTTGATGGTGATTTTGTCCTTGTTCCCGTGCCGATTTATCCCAAACGTAAAAAGAAACGTAAGTACAATCATATGGAACTTGTCGCTGAAGAATTTTCTAAGTTTTCAGGTTATCCGCTAAATTTTGAGTTGATAAAAAGGGTTAAAGATACAAAAGCTCAATATAATCTTAAAAAGGCTCAAAGGATTGTTAATCTGTCGAACGCGTTTGAGGTTGATAAGGATAAATATTCGGGCGGAAAAATTCTCATTTTGGATGATATATGTACGACAGGTTCTACATTTGAGGAGATGATAAGAGAATTTAATAATGTCGGGATTTATAATGTAACATGTTTTGCGACAACTACCCCGTGGGATGGGTGAAAGTTATGAGATCCTTCGGGACAAGCCCTCAGGATGACGATATAGATTCGTCATTCTGAGCGAAGCGAAGAATCTCATAATAATAGGAAAATAAGATGATAATTACAGAATTTTCAAAATATTTGCAGCAGCATAACGACGAGTTATTAACTCGCCAAACTACTCCGCTGAAACTTTTGCACGAGTGGTTGAAAACCGTTATTAACAAAAATCCGAAAAATAATATTGATAAAATTGTACATAAAGAGATTATGTACGCGCAAAATGAGAACGGTGACTATGTAATAATAGGTAAGTCTGACAGCGGCAGGGTGCTGGTATCTGCACTTATCAAATTTGCAAAAAGTTATGATAATTATAACCATGCAAAATGGGTAGAAATAACCGAGCGCAGTTTTCGGAAATGATGTTGACAAATTTTATGTAAAATGATATAAGGTTATAAAAAAGGAGAGAGAAATGCTAGAACACAACAATATCAAGAAAATCGGGGGGGGGTAACCTTTTAAGGCTTGTCTTTCCTGGGTTTGCGTGGTTTATGTGTGGAACCCCCTACGACACTTCGTGTCACTGTCTTGGATTTGTTCCATGCTCGTGGCGTTTCGTTATCGGAGCTCCG
>JAMPCZ010000033.1 GCA_023665935.1 Muribaculaceae bacterium
ATCTTCCGCTTTTTCAACTCTTGCATAATGTCCTGTTGCAAATTTATCAAACTCGATTCCATTTTCACGAGCCACAAGCGGTAATGCTCCAAATTTTACATAAGCATTACAAAACACGCAAGGATTAGGCGTTCTTCCTTTTAAGTACTCGGATTTAAAGTTTTCTAATACGATTTTTTCGTATTGCTCAACACAATCAAAAACGTAATAAGGGATTCCTATTTTATCAGCAATTTTTCTTGCCTCTTCAATATCTTCGATTTCATCAGGGCCGTAGCAGGCATTTTTATGACCTGATTTTGCTGCAATTCCGTCTTTGCCCCATATCTTCATAGTTGCTCCAATTACTTCATGTCCTTGATTCTTTAATAAAAGTGCCGCAACTGCTGAATCCACTCCGCCTGATAGTCCGACTAAAATTTTCATAAATCTGATTTTACCCTTTCTTTGTAATAGTAAAATAATATTCGTTATACCTAAACATGTATTTGTAATTCAACTATAAAAACATTAATTTTTCAACCGGTTTGATTTATCTCTTGTTTTTATTCTTGTTTTGTAATATTATGGCGGAAAAATATTCGTTGTACCTAAAAATATTACAAAAAGGTGGGAAATGGCAAAACGAAATGTGGAATCGGAATTGACAGAAAGTCTTGAAAAATATTTGCTTGCAATTTATGAAATTGTAAAAGTAAACACGGCAGCACGAGTAAAGGATGTATCAAATTATCTAAAAATCGGCGGACCCGCAACCTCAGATGCGGTTAAGACTTTAGCTGAACGTAAGTATATAAACTATGTTCCCTACGGTATAATAACAATAACTAAAAAGGGTATAGATAAAGCTGAGGAAAAACTAAAAAGACATAATACTATTGCGAATTTTTTAGAAAAAGTTTTGCTGGTTGAATCTGAAAAAATCGAAACATCTGCAAGCCAAATTGAATATTCCATGCCAAATGATGTATTGGATAAATTTGTTAATTTCCTTTCTTTTATGGAAACTTGTTCCTGCAAAGAGCCAAAATGGGTAAAAAGTTATAATTATTACTCAAAAAACGGCAAAATGCAGGACAAATGTCTGACTTGTATCAGCAATAAAGATAAGTTCAATAACTCAAACTGCTGTAGTGGTTGTTGTTAAGACTTTTGTTGGTCATGTTTAATGTCATTACGGTGATATTCTTAATATTGGGATACCTAAAGTTGCGGCAAGTTGAACAAGCGTTTTGTTAGAGGATAATTTATCTTTAATAACAATAGCCTCAATTTTAGGATTATTTACCAATATTTCATTTAACTCCCCGGTTATCAGCGTGTCTTGAGATTTTTCTATTGCAGATAAAAATGTCTCTTTTGGTATGGTTTCCCCTGAAGGTCGTTGTATATCTCCAATTGTCGATAAATATTTTTTATCAGAAATTTGACGGATAATATATCCATAGTCTTCATCATTCAGCTCGAATCCTTCTTTGTTTAAAATTTCAGTTAGATTATCTTTGAGATAGCTTCGTGCTTGTTTTTTTCTTCTACTAAAACCCCGTCATCAGTGACATTGCCAAATAGCCAGTCAACATAATCCCTGTCCTTTTTCTTTGTTCCAGAATGATAAGTATCATTTAATGCTGCAGGAACAGAAAAAATATCACGTGGAGATACTATAACCCCAATATCCTGACCAAAAGTTATTCCAGAATTTTGTGGATTGACAAAAGAGGTAGAAAGAGTAACACCCCTTGAACCTGGATTTGTTAGAGCACCCATAAGCTCTTCAAGACAGGTTGCATCTGATGCAATTCCGTTAAACATATGTACAAGCAATCGAAGATTAGCTTTTGTTGTTCCTGGTGCAAATCCAAAAATTTCAAGATTATTTAATGTATCAGTAGATGTTAAATCAAGATACTTAACTGAAGCGTTATTATATTCAGGACCAAGATTTATGGTCGGTAAAGCCTTAGGATTAACGATTTGGGATGGTTTAATCAAATTTGTATTTTGAGAAATTGATAGCAGTGTTTCTTCAAATTTATTAAAATCCACATTCTCCAGGTCGTAGCCTAGTTTTACCATTTCATTCCTGTCCAATAAAGATAAGATTGTATCACATCTATCAGAACCTTGCGAATTATCCATAATTTGATGTTTTTGTGGATCTTTAGCCGCACTTAAAAGTTTGGATATCTCTGAACCATTATATCCTTTCCTAATCAGTGTCTCTACAAAATTAATCCCAACTGAATTTACTTTTTTATCAGATATTAGCATTGATAATATACTAGAACAATTTTCCCATTCAGGATGTTTTGACGCAAATCTATTGGCAAATGCTATTAGTTCCGCATTATAGCTTTTTATATGTCCAAGTTCATCTTTTGTTGTCATTCTATTAACTAAATCTTCTGAGAAACGCTGACGTAATTGGGTATTAAAATCTTTTACGATGTCGTAGCAATAATGCTTATCCTGATTTGTAAAAATTATTTCATTTGTTGTTTTATCTCGTTCGGTAAAATATAAAAAACTATAGATAGTGGAGGAATTGCCATTAAATATTTTTACTAATTCAAATAAATCTTTGTCAAAACTTCCATTGTTCCAACAGTTTTTTGATACAGTATCTAAGATATTAAAACATTCAATTGTAGCTTCTTTTGAAAAGTTATTAGTCTGTTCCTTAAGGAAAGAGTAATATAGTGCAAATGTATCCGTATCAAATTGTTTGTTTTTGTGATCGTAACAATGTCTTATAATTTCAGGGATACAGAACACTTCATTGTCGCCTGCTGCAACTACAAGTTTTTGCCAAGCATCGCACATTTTATTTTGGGTATACTCGTCGCTAGATCCAATAGCTTTCAATAAATTTTTTACAGCAAAATTTTCTAGATTATTGTATTTAGCATGTTGAATATTAATTTTTAACGTATTGTATAATGGTGTAATAATATTATTCCATACCGCCATTGCCATAGGTGTAAGCGGTTCGACATAGCTATATGTATTGCCGGATTTAGGTGCTTTCAAACGACTAAATTCTTCAATGGATTTTCCGAATTTTTGTTGTAAATCAGAGCTTGCAACTTTGCCTGTTTCAATAAAGTTTCATTTTATTACCATTATCATCAATAGTTTCCATTGCGGAATTTGATGATTTTAGTATATTTTTTTGTTGTTCAAAGTTTGGTATAGAATTATTAGCTGCAGGTGTGCTATTTTGCTCTGCAACGTACTCGGTGCGAAGGACTTTATTTGTCGGATAACCATCTTTACTGTATGTTATTTCTACTATTTCAAAGGTTTCACCGTTTTGGTTTTTTGAGGTTGTAGTGTCTGTTTTACGTGTCTTTGCTACAGCTTTAGTGATGTTGCCGTTAATATCATATTCGTATTCCACGCGCTGAATTTCTTGTCCTTGTGTGTCCGTACTGATACGTCTGATTTCTCGTCCTGAGTCATCATTAACACTTTGGGTTGTGATAACCTCATCCGGGCTTCTTTTTGGAGCTTCCGGTATGCCTAATACTCCGATTACTTGGGTTACAGAATCGGTTGTTCCCGGGGTATTTGTTTGGTTGTTCTTAATTCCTTGTTGTTCAGTGAAATTGGAAGTTGTTACTGATGGTTCGATTGCTGTTGTGCTCACTGTTTGTTGGGCTTTGTCCGGTGTAGAATCAGAAATCTTACAATTGTTATTGAAAAATGCTATATAATCTTTTTTATTTTTTAGCAAGCCGTTGTTCTTAGCTTGTTTAAATCTGTTCAAGATCTTCTGTCCGTTTTCATAAGCTTTTTTTGTCGTTCTAAGCCCTGAACCACCGCTTAACCTGGATATGGCAAAATTCATCACCGCATCATTTACGGCATCGTCAGAAGAATACCCTCCGCATTCAATTATTAGTGAAGATAAGATATCGCAGCTATCTTCGCCTATTTCGGTGACACCTTTTTGGGTGCATTTAGATAAAAATTTATTACTGATTTTACTTGCAGTCTGAGCTCCTATAGCCTCAGCTAATTTTGAAGTCTTTGCGCCAATAAATGTATAAATGGCGTTTTTTAAAGTTCTGTTTGTATCTACAGTGCCCGTGGTTGTTTTTTGAATAATTATATCTGCACCAACTGAACTTCCAACGGTGTTTACTAATTGGGCAAGTTTTACGAATTTTTCAGCTTTGCTTAGTCCTGAAAAACTACTCAATACGGTTCCGCCTACTGCTGATAATGCTATAGTCAGCGCAATTTCTACCCCGATTTCAACATATGCTCCGCCTTCTTTGACACCCTTATTAAACTCCTCAATGTCGGTTACAAATTCTTGGCGGCCGTTGTACAGGGTTGCTTCAACGCCTTTTAATTTATTCCCTAATTCGGTAGTGCTGCTGACATTATTTCGCAGTAAAAATTCTGATTGTTCTTTTTTAGTTTTTGCTGTACAAACATTTAAAAATTCCTGTAATAATTTATATTCGTGTTTTTCGAATTTCGTGCCTTTACTGTGTGCATAAGCTCTAACCAGTAGTTCTAATTGATTACCTTCAAGTCCTAAATTATAGGACGCACGTGAATAGCAGCCTTCAATTCCGTTGATTCCGTCTGGCTGTGCCGAACTCTTTGCAATTTCAATATTTTTTAAACTTAAATCGTACGCAACTGCTGTGCTATATTTTTCGGTTAGCTGCTTGACTGCTTGCGCTTGTTTTGGGTCAAAATTTTGTTTGAATATTTCATAGTATGCGGCATTGAAGGTTTTATAATCTTTTGCATTTTTCATTATATTAATCTGTTTTTCATACTTTGCCCATTCAGATTTTTTATTTTTTATTGTGTTCTTACCGCCAAAGAAACCGTAAATGGCATCACCTGTATAATCAGCCCAATTTCAGTTTTTCTCATATTCTTTCAGGTTTTCATTACTTTGCTTAAATAAATTTATACACGGCTTTCTATAAAATAATCTTTAATAAGATAAGCTGGTTGTTAATATTTCTTTACACCCAGTTTTTTCTGCTACGTAAATATTACAACTGATTGTTATTTTGGCAAGATTAAGAAAAAGTATTAGAAATCTGCTAATCCTTTTTTATACTTTTTTCGCATTTAACCTTCTGAAAAATAATAAATAATATAGAAGTTACAAAAGAAAGGAGTTTAGTATGAAAAATGAAAAAGAAAAGCCTGAAATAAAGGAAAAATTGCAGGAAGGTAAAGAAAAGGTTAAGGAAAAAGTTTCGCAGGCTAAAGATGCCGTAAAAGAAAAGGTGCAAAAATTGAAAGAGAAAGAAACTGAAAAAACTGCAGAAAAGAAAACAGGTACACATAAAAAAGCATAATTTGGATATTATTAGTTTAGGTAGCGGCTTGATTAAGCCGCTATTTTATATTTGTTTGTGTTGATTTTTTTTAATAATTTTTATAAAATCAGATAGTCAGCAGTTGTATTATGGAGGGTTTTATTGTGAAAAATGTACTTGTAATATCTTCAACTTTAAGAAGAAACGGTAACTCCGAACTTTTATCGCAAGAGTTTTTAAAAGGTGCGCAGGAAGCAGGACATAATGTTGAATTTGTGACATTAAGAGATAAAGAAATAAAATTCTGCAAGGGGTGTTTGGCTTGTCAAAATCTAGGTACTTGTGTTATTAAAGACGATGCACCAAATATTACGGAAAAAATGAAAAATGCGGAGGTGATAGCATTTGCTACGCCTATATATTATTATGAGATGGCTGGACAGTTAAAGACCATGTTAGACCGTGCAAATTCTCTTTTCTCGTCTGATTATAAGTTTCGCGATATCTATTTGCTGGCAACTGCAGCGGATATAAATTCACATTCGGCGGATATTGCAGTGCAGGGGATAAATGGCTGGGTTGCGTGTTTTTCAAGAGCTCAATTTAAAGGCTTTGTCTTAGGTGCCGGAGTTGAAGCTCCCGGAGAAGTCCAAAATAATTCGGCAATGTTAAAAGCATACGAAATGGGACGCGGCGTTTAATCTTTTAGATTTAATATTGCTATGTGAAAAAGGTGGTTAGTATGAAAAAATTACTTATACTGTGTACGCTAATTGCTTTTGCAGGTTTAAACTCGGCGTTAGCAGCGGATAATATGGGAAAAGGAAATGTTAATATGAAGAAATTTACTCAAACGGCTGGAAGAACTCAGTTAGGCGATTTCGCTCCTGAGTTTGCACATTTTAATGATGATATTTTATTTGGCGAAAATTGGAATAATCCGAATATTGATACAAAGACTCGTTCAATAATTACGGTTGTGGCTCTTGTATCGCAGGGAATTACGGATTCATCCCTGGTGCATCACCTGCAAAATGCGAAAAATAATGGTGTAACAAAAGATGAGATTGCCGCAATTATTACAAATACCGCGTTTTATGCAGGCTGGCCAAAGGCTTGGGGAGCATTCAGACTGGCAAAAGAAGTTTGGGGCGTAAATGAAGGGGTAAATCCTCAGCTTACAAAAGAAAGTTATGCAAATTCAATAATGTTTCCTATTGGCGAACCTAATACCGCATATGCAAAATATTTCATCGGACAAAGTTACATTGCGCCAATTTCAACAACACAGGTAAAAATGTTCAATGTTACATTTGAGCCTAAATGCAGAAACAACTGGCATGTACATAATGCGAAATCAGGCGGCGGGCAGATTTTGATTGCTGTCGGCGGGCGCGGATATTATCAAGAGTGGGGCCAGCCTGCTGTTGAGATGAACCCTGGGGATGTCATAAATATTCCTGCCGGTGTTAAACATTGGCACGGCGCAGCTCCTGACAGCTGGTTCTCTCATATTGCGGTTGAGGTTGACGGGGGAGAAACCTCGAATGATTGGCTGGAACCCGTTAGTGATGATGAGTACAACAAGCTTAAATAATTTGATTTGATATTTTGAGAAAGAGGAATGGGGCTGCTCATTCCTCTTTTTAGTGTTTGCTTAATAAATTTTAATAAATTCAAAAAAACAGTAAATACTATTTGGTAAAAATTTTTTATATAACTAGAAGTGCTGTAATTCGTAGGAGTGTTTATGCCGATAAATCCAAGTAGTAGAAATGTTATTAATCCATGGAATAATCCAAATCCGCTCAATTCATTCCAAAATGGCGATTCGGCTAACTCGTCATCATCTGTAGATGTTGAAGCTTCTCAGTCGAGTGAAATCCAAAACCGTCCGACTTCAGAGGTCTACAGGCAGTATTATATGACTTCTCCGTCGCTTAATCTTAGGGCTGACAGGGTGAATGGCTCGGAATCTGATATGCGGGAAGTCTATGAATTGGACAAACAAATTTTCGCAGAGCAGGACCCTTATGAAGATTATGAGGATTTCAGCTCCTTTGTGGCTGAAAACAATTTGGCAACCTATGTTGTGCGCGATACATCAAATCATAATACGATTCTTGGTTATTATCAGCTGGAATCGGTCAAAGACGGCGATTTGTATATTGATTCCATCGGGTTAAAAGAAGAGTATCGCAATTCACGAAAAGGTTATAATACAATAAAATATGCTTGGAAAAAGATATTGGCGCAGGCAAAAGAACAAGGGGCGCAAACTTTATCTCTTAACGTGGAAGCAGGTAACAGGAATCTTTTAAGATTGTATCAGAATTTTGGATTTACAATCAAAGAAACCTTGCCTAATTATTATGCAAACGGTTCAGACGCTTATTTTATGGAGCGCGCTGTTGAGCTTGAACCGGGTGATAATGCCGTGAATTCAGAAACCATTGAGCCGGCAGAAGTTCAGGTGCAATCAGCCGAAATTCAATCCGAGCCCCTGAATGATGAAGCTGTGCAAGCAGAACCTCAGGCTGAACTTGAATCAGAACCTGGGGCTGAGGTTGAGCCCGAACCTGAGCCCGAGCCAGAGCCGGAAATTTCGGAAACGGAACATGCTAAGCTTTTATTTGCCGAGAAAATGGCGCAGGCTGAATCGGAGTTGCTAGCGTTAGGTGTTGCTCAAGAAGATGTTAAAAGTTATCTTGCACCATGTAATGAAAACTGTGATTCTTTTGGTGCTGTACCGATTTTTAATGATGATTTATTCAGGTGTGCAAAGTTTCTTATTCAACTAAAAAATAACTATATTTCCAATGATAAAGTAATGGCATATGGAGAAATGAATATGCCTTCTTACAAAGATTTACTAAAAGCACTATGTGATAGAGATTCAAATGGTAATATAACAGATGTAAGATCAGAATTATTAAATTATATAAGTACCTTTGCCTTCCGCAATATTAATTTCTACTATTATGATGATATTTTTAATGCTGCAAAAGAAATTGAACCTGATGGTTCAACTTATACAACTATAAAAGGTTTAGATTTGGCTCAAAGTATTTGTTCTAAAGTTGACAGTCAGCATTCTATTAATGCTATTCTTGAGATTTGTAAACTTAAAGATGAAAACAATGGGTCACGTTTTTCTGATGCTGCAATAAAAATAATTAAAGATGAATTTAGTTTTGGTGATAAAGAAAACGCTCCATCTCTTGTTGCGCTTTCTAAACAAACAGATGAAAATGGTAATCAATATTTTAACGAAGACTTATATAGAAAATTAAAACGCAGCCTTGATACTTCAAATGTTCCATACGAGAGAATTGTCTTTTTTTCTACTTATGAAATGGAAAAGGCTAAAAAAGCCGGTTGTGATGTAGAGTTAATGTTAACTTATTATGGTAGAATTAAGCATAATGACAAGATTCGCACTCTTTCTTCTTCGCTAAATTATGACGAAAGGGATGATCTAAAATATTCTCTGTTTAAGGCTTGTCAATATCGCGCTAAGGATTATATAACCTCAGATGGCTCTAAAACAGTTATGAGATTCGACCAAAATGTTTTAGATAAATTTTTAGAACTTACTTCTGCCAATCCTCCTATATTCTCTAAAGTCCAAAATTTGCCGAATATTTTGGAAGCTTGTAAAGAACAGACAAGTCAATATGAAAATTATAAATTCAATCCGGCATTAGTTGACAAAGCTTTACGCCTGAAAGAATTAGATGTTCGAGAAGATCTGATTCCAAAACTTCTTGAAGCTTGTAAGCTCTCTAAAACGGATGCTTATAGCGGTAAATTAGATTCAAAGATGTTCAGTGATGAAGTTTTTGAAGCAGTTATTAATGCCTTAGGGGCCCGAACACTTACTGCACAGTCTATTCCGGGAGAAGTGAATTTGTCAAAAGATATGGTAAATGGTCAAGAGGTTTTCAGACCTGAAACTTTTAAATACTTAGATGAAAATTATATTGTTGAGCGCAGATATGCGTCAGATCCTTCAACTGAAGATTTCTTTATCAACTACGACAAATTCAACAGACGTTTTGACCTGGATTTGTACAAAAAAGCGATAGATGCAAAATGTGATTTGGAAAGTGTTTGTAATAGCAATAATGATGGCAAGAGAATAAAATTTACCCCGTCAGAAAAAATAATTGATGCATATATAGAACTTGCAGACAAAGATTTTAAAATCACACCGAGAGAAGGTGACTCTTCATATTATGATGGTAACCCTGCATCTTATATTATGCGTGTCTGTTTTGAAGAAGTTGATTTCAGAGAAAAGACATTTAGTGCTGATGCTCATCGTGCTGCGTGCGAATTACTTGATGAAGGATATGACGGACGTGATGTTATTGATGTAATTTTTAACTGTTTCAACCGCTTTGAAGACGGAAAATTCAATCCGGTTAGTTACAACCTTGCCAAAGAGTTATTAAGTCAAGGTGTTGATATTTGTAATGCCGCAAAGATTATTACGGTAGCTGTTAATCGAAACGGTGTTAATGAAAAAGCTTTGGAAAAATGCCTTGAGTTACACAAGCTGGGCGTGACTAATCCGACTCAGGCAATAATAGTAGCCGGAGGGGATGATGTTGCTTATGCCAGGTTAAAGCAGGCGGCAGCTAAAAACCTTCCGTTTGAACTTATCAGTGCTTGTAAAATTGATGGCAAATTTAGTGACCGAGTGTTCCGGCTTGCTCTTGCGTTGAATGATAAAGAATATTCGCCTGACAGTATTGTCAAGTTAATAAATGTATGCCATGAGAAAATTAGAGAGCCTCATGGAGAAAAGAAAGATGTCTTCAATTTTGATATGTACAATCATATTAAAGATTTAGAAGAACTCGGTATTTCAAAAGATAATATATCAATGGTATTGGGTGCCTGTAAATTTAACGATAAATATTATCCTGAAGCTTATGATAAAGTTTCAAATTTATATTACAAAAATTTTGATGATGAAGGTATTGCGGAATTTTTGAGGCGTAGTTCTTCTCATGAAAAATTTAACGAAGAAGAATTTGAAAGATTATTAAAATTGACTGCAAAACACTTGGTTTTAAAAGGTGTAGGTATCAATGATGCGTATGTAGTAAAAAGATTAGACGATTATTCTTCAGGTATCGAAATTGTAAGAAACCTTTTTGGTGAAGATGTTTTGGATAACGCTGTAACTTTAAAAATAAATAACTATATAAGTTTTGTTAAAAACTGCTGTATGTTAAATGATAAATGCTCAAAATCTTTCATTGAGGATTTGACGAGGCGGTTGAACGAACTTCCGTCACCTGAGTTGAAAGTAAAACGGCTCCGTGTGTTGGGAGCTTTAGCTGACAAGGTTGACGAAGATGCCCTTTCTTCCCTTGTTCGTACGATTAAATCTCCTGCGATGACTGAGCCGCAGATAGCGTTAGCAAACCGTATTTTTACAGATAATACCCGCAGTTATGAAGAACAAGTAGAAACTTTTCTCGAGTCAATAAATGCTCCATACAGTTCAAAAGATATTCTTCGTAAGTTCTTGCAAAACGCTCGGCTGGACAAGCAAATAGACAGACCAAAACCTCTTGAATCGCAAATGGCGCAGATGGATGAGTTTGCTCAAAAAATGCTTACAAATCCAAATATTCCGCTTGATAAAAAATTGAAATATATTGATGAATTTAGAGCCAAAAAAGCGGATATGGCTGCAAATCCTAAAAAATACACAACTCCGAAACTTTATGCAAAACCGCTTGAAGCTTTAAAACAACAGGTTAAGGCTTACGTTAATATTCCAAATGCAGATGCTGAATTCAACGGTACTATAACTTCAACAATGTATAAAAAATTCGGTATTGAAGTTAATGCGGATTTGCTTAACTCAATTCATTATGATGCGAAGTATTTTGATAAATTATTTTCCGCATCTTCTGAATTTGCCCCGAATTTTAAACGCTTGGTTGAGTTGCAAAAAATGAACCCTCTCCGTCCGCTCAGTCAAATCCGAATTGAGCTTCCGCAGGAAGGTACTGAAAAATATAGAATGTATGAAGATCTTGGTTTGATTGAGCAAATTAGGGCAAATTTAGATACCGTGAGAAAATTTGAAGCGGCTGGTTTAAATTTTGAAAAATGGAATACTTTTGATAAAAATCTAAAAAGTGATTCTTTTACGGTTGAAGCAGATCCCGAAACTGAATATCGAAATATTAAATATAACTTGATAAATATTTTCCAGGATGAGTTTTTTGATAAAATCAACTCTAAAGAAACTGAAAAATTAATGCAAAAATTAAATACTCAGGGTTTTGCGTTGTATAATAACAGATTGTACAAAGATGGTGAAGTAATCAAGAATACTGATTTAGAACGGTTTGCCCAATGTGTAACGGATTATATTACTACCGATAAATATTGGAAATCTGCCGCTGAATCTAATTCCCAGCTGCCGCAAGATGAACGAACCGGTATTAATGCGTTCAAAGATCACTTGAATGATATTGCCAACCATATTAAGGAAATTCGCGGCGCGAAAACCGTTAATGATATTTGTTTTAGGCTATCAGATGATAGTGATATCGGCAGAAATATATTTTTCGGAAATCATGTCGGCTGCTGTAACAGTGTAGATTCAAGTTATGCCGGATATTCTGCTCCGCTGCATTTACTAAATAACTTCAACCGTGGTATTGAACTTGTTGACAAATACGGTAATTCTTACGGAAATTCTATGTGTTTCTTTGCCGAAGTTGACGGAAAGCTTGCCTTTGTGATTGACAGTTTTGAAGCTAATGGTAAACTTGCATCTAATCCTCTTGTAACAGATGAACTTATTAAATGTGGTAAGAAAGTCTGTGAAGAAATGGGCAGAGCCGATGCAATGGTGCTGATTGGTCCGAATTATAATCATATAGATGGTTCAAGACTCCATTCCGTTAGATTTGATACAATGAAGGCTATCGGTACGGTTGCAGTTCCTACATATTGCGATTCTCTCGGCGGCGGAAATGTAATGGATACTATTAATAACGGTAAAAATAGTGTTTCTATGCAGCGTTATGAATAGTTTTAAGTATATTTGTAACATTTTGTTAATAATCCCGCAAAATTTTTTATTACGTGTTTTAGTCAAAATATGCAAATAAACTACAGTTTATTTGGAACGGGCTATTTACCCCGTTCCAATAATTCATTAAAGCAGAATAATCAAAACAGAACTTATCTCTCGTCGCCGATTGCAGATACGGTGTGTTTCAGCGGTCTTACCAAAAAGATGAAAAAGCATACCTATATTGATGGTCAAAGAGATATCAAGAAAATTGTTGATGCGCGCGCAGATAAAAATCTTATTGTCGGTCAGCTTCCGAAGTTTATTATGGAGAAACTTCCTGTTGAGAATCGGAAAGAAGCGATTTTTGATATTTATAATACCTTTAGCGAAATAACTCAAGAATTACGCGATTTTGATGAATCAAAAGTTTACACCTTGGATGAGATTACTAAACGCAGAAATAAATCCACCGTTGAAAAATTTGATAATATTATGAAAAAGTACAATCTTGTCAGCAAATGGGATGAGTGCGACCTTGAGTACCTGGGTAAAGGCGGTAAAGGTGCAGCTTATAAATTAACCGGATTGAGAGATTTCAAGGGCAAACGGGAAGACGAATTTGTTATAAAAGTTTTCCACGTTATAGAAGGCAAGGATTGGCAATACTCAAAGAGTCATGGCTGCTATGCCGAAATCAACAGTGCTCAATACTGGATTAACAATGTTGGTACAAATACCAATCGCGGAAAATTCTTTTGGGGCGATTTAAGAAGCGGCTATATGATTAACAAGTATGTTGATGAAGATGTACGTCTGCCGGAAAGAACAATTGACCCTTATGAATATGGATTGAAATGTACAGATGAAGATGCTGCCAAAAAGCATAATGTCTGCAAGGGCTACAGTTATGACTGGGGCGGTGTCCGTGTTGTAAATCGTTTAAAAAACGGCGATAAATACGCCAGAGCTATTTTGAATGAAATTAAAAATACTCCGGAAAAGTATCGTGCTCAGACCTGGGAACGTTTAATGTCAAGAAAAGACGGTTATGCAGAAGGCAGACAAGCCGGACTTGCGATGGCTATTAAGTATCTTGATAATAAGCCTTATTATTTTGAAAAATGCCTGGCTCTGCATAAGCCGAAAGTTGATCAAGGTTTGTCGTATGCCTTGAAATATATGCCATATAAAGAAGCGATAAAATATTTTGAACGATTGGTTCAGACTGATGATTCTGTTACTCAGGTTGTTTTGTTTAATGAAATTCCACTGTTAGCGATGAAACATCGTGATGATAAGATAAAAGACGATTTGCAGACAACCCGCTCAGAGATTCTCTGTTCTCGTGTGAAGGCGTACTACGATATCGCTGAAGCCTATGCAAAACCTGACACGATTGAGCATTTGGCAAGTTTTTTACATCTTTTGCCAAAAGATGATTTTAGACCGTATTTCAAAAGGTTAGCCGCAATTCAAAATGATGATTTGCATGACAGGATGATTTATAAGTTTTCAAATGTGGAAAGAGATGATTATTTCTTCGTACTAAAACAGTTGGCAAAGAATGTTAAAAGTGACGTTTTACGCGAAAAAATCCGCGCACATTTCAATTATGTAAATGAAGTTCAGGCAGCAAAACTTGAAAAACTTTTGGAAGAAAATTCTTAGTGGTTTTTATTTTTAGCATCTTTTGTTTTGATTGAAAATCCTGTTTGGATAATGTTTTTGCCGAATTTTGATTCCAGTTTGTCAAAGCATTGTGCAAGTTTTTCTTTTTTTATGCTGGCGGTTTCATCTGTGTACAATGATAATTGCTGAACGCCCTCTTCTCCGATTTTTTCAAGCATAACGCCGGTACTTCGGTAAAGGATGTTCGGGTCATAAATTTCTTCAAGCAGTTTTATTGCGATGTCTGAAATTTCAAGCTCAAAATCAACAGGACTCAATAAGTCTTTCTTTGTGTAAAATACTCTGAAATCTTTGGTTCTGAGCATAACTCCGATTTGCAGGCATTTAGTATTGTATGAGCGTAATTTTCGGCAAGATGTGTGGATGTGTCGGTTAAGCTCGTTTTTTATAAAATTAAAGTCAGAGGTGAAAATCCCGAAAGCTCTTGTGTTTTGGATAGATTTAGGAAGTTTCTTTTCATTTGTGACAGGTGATGTCATTTCACCCAAAAGCTCGTGTTTCATCTCCAGTCCGTGAATCCCGATTTGAGAATCCAGCCAGGCATCAGATTTTGTAACTAATTCCAGTGCCGTTAATATTCCACAGCGTTTTAGCTTTTGAGTCAAGTTCCTGCCAATACCCCATATTTCTTCAATTCTTGTGTTGCTTAGTTCTTGTTTAATCTTGCATTTTCCTATCAAATAAACTCCGCCGGCTTTATTTTTTGCTTTGTCGGATGCAAGTTTTGCAAGTGTTTTTGTCGAGCTTACCCCGATTGATACCGGTATATCCGCTTCTTCCAAAATTTTTTCTCTGATATAGGCTGCAAGTTTTGCATAATTCTTGTTGTAAAGTTTCACAAGTCCGGTCAAATCTACAAAAGCTTCGTCGACTGAATAAATTTGCACATAGGGGCTTAAATCTTTTAAAATACTCATGACCTGATTCGAAACGAAAGAATAGTACTCATGGTCAGCTACTCTGACGATGGCTTTTGGGTGTTCTTTTTTTAACATAAAATACGGTTCTCCCATCCGAACCCCCATTGCTTTAGCTTCTTTTGAACGTGAAATTACACAGCCTTCACTGTTTGAGAGAACACAGACAGGTTGAGTTTTTAACTTTGTATCCCGCTTTTGTTCACATGATACAAAAAACGAGTCGCAGTCTACTAATGCTATAAACTTCTGTTTTACCATAATTTTATTATATATCCTTTTGTAACAAATATTCAAATACTAGCAAAAAATATCTTGATGTTTTTTTACACATAGTATATCATTAGAAAAAGTAGGTAGAAAATTATGACAAATAAAGACAATTATCTGTTTCCGAAAAAGAACGAATTACATCGTATTAAGTTAAGTGATGTTGAGGCTGCGCTGCCTGATTTAAAAAATTCGGAAGATTCAAAGGTTATTACTATCGGAAAATGGCTTGGCGGCTGGATTAAATCGTCGCTTAGCAGCGGTAAAATTTCAGTGCATAATGTTTTACCTTCAAAGGCGGAGTTTGCTTATCACTTGGGGGTAAGTATCGGGACTGTTCAAAATGCTTTCAGATATTTGGAAGATTTGGGTTATGTCGAATCAAAACAGTGTATCGGAACTTTAATCAGCGATGGTAACAGTGAAAATTCATCTTTAAGAAAACTTACTTCAAAACGCGATTTGGCAGTAGAATCAATCAAACGTTATATCTTGAATGACGGATTCAAGGTTGGTTCAAGTCTTCCGTCTACTCAAACTATTTCTACAATTATAGGCTATGGTCAAAATACAACAAGGATGGCTCTTGAAAACCTTTCGACTTTTGGAATTCTAAAACGAGATTATGTCAATTCCAAAGAGAAAACCTGGATTGTAAAATCTTTAGATTTCAGTGTTGCGCCGCAAATCGGAGAATCTAAGGTCGAAACTCTTGTCGATATGGTTGTTAAAGATTTGGAAGATTATATTACAAACAATTTAAAAACAGGTGATAGGCTTCCTGCCCATTCTCAATTATCAGAAGAGCTGAAAGCAAGTTTAAAGACTGTACACGATGCGTTGAGTGTACTTATATCCAGGGGAATTCTTCTTGCAAGGCGTGGCAGATACGGCACAACTGTCATTAAGATGCCAAACGGTGAAATTTCATCTGTAAGTCCTGAAAGTTCAATTTTTGCATCAGCAAAAGATACGGCTTTTTATCATTATGAGAAAACTCAAAACTATTTGAAGAAAATGATTGCAACCGAATACGAAGTTGGTGATAAGCTTCCTTCAATTCAAGAATTGTCTGTATCTTTGGACTTAAGTCCTAATACTATCCGCAAGGCTTTTCATAATCTTGCGAAAGAAGGATATTTGGTATTCTCCCGCGGACGCTACGGCGGAACTTTTGTAATTGATATTCCGGAATTGGAAACTCAGGCATTTAAATGGCTGTCGGTTAACCCGCAGTATGCGAAAGAGTATCAGGAGAATTAGGTTAGAACCAAGGATAATACTATATTCACTTATATAATTTTAGTCAAGATTATATAATCTAAGTTGATGAAAGATAGTGTTAAATATAAATTAGGACGTAATATTAAGATTGAGCGAATTCGTAAGGATATAACTCAGGAGAAATTTGAGGAGTTAATAGACATGAGTCTTAGCTATGTGAGTAAGTTGGAGCAGGGCTTGACTTCTCCAACCGCAATTGCTCTTTATAAGATGTCCAGAATTCTTGATGTTCCTATGGAAGACTTTTTTAAGGGGATTATTATATAATTTTTTGTGTGCACCTGCATGTTTTTTTTACATTTACCCATCTAATTGTAAATATTAATCAATAATTTTGACATGCTTGTATTGTATCTGCGATAATGGATAAGCAGACTGTGATTAGGTAGAATATGTACATAAAACAATTAGAAATAGATAATTTTAAATCATTTGCCAACAAGTCGGAAATTCCACTTTTAAAGGGGTTTACGACGGTTTCCGGTCCGAACGGTTCGGGTAAAAGTAATATTATTGATAGCGTAATGTTTGCTCTGGGTTTGAGAACAGGTAGTGCCCTGCGTATTGAAAATTTGTCCGATTTTATTACGACCTTCAATAACAAAAATGAAGCGATGGTTAAAGTTACCTTCGGGGATGTTGAAGGTGATAAGGAATTAACTGTCGGTCGTCGTATAAAAAAGACTAATCAGGGGTTTGCAAGTACATATTATCTTAACGATAAAGTTGATACCTTGACTAATATCAGGTCAATTTTAGAAAAATATAATATTACCCCAAACAGTTATAACGTAATGATGCAGGGTGATGTTAACAGTATTGTTATGTGTTCCTCCAAGGTTCGCCGCGGAATTATTGATGAAATTGCCGGGGTTGCGGATTTTGACAGAAGAATAGATCAGGCAACGGGTGAGTTGAAAACC
>JAMPCZ010000034.1 GCA_023665935.1 Muribaculaceae bacterium
TTGTAACCGGTTTTGATATTATTTTCTTCTGGGTTGCAAGAATGATTACAATGGGGCTTGAATTTACCGGAAAAGCACCGTTTTCAACCGTTTATATCCATGGTTTAATCCGTGATGAAAAAGGTCAAAAAATGTCAAAATCTAAAGGTAACACAATTGATCCTGTCGTAATTATTGATAAATACGGTTGTGATGCTTTGAGATTTACAATGACATCTCTTTGTACTTATGGCGGTCAGGACATAAAAATCTCTGATGAGCGTTTTGAATACGGCAGAAACTTTGCAAATAAAATTTGGAATGCTTCAAGGTTTGTGTTGATGAACCTCGAAGGTGTCGATAATAATGATATTGATTATTCAAACTTGACTATTGCGGATAAATGGATTTTGGATAAGTTGAATAATACCGCAAAAGAGGTTAATTCAAATATTGAAAACTATAGAATCGGCGAAACTGCTCACAGTCTGTATGATTTCTTCTGGAATTCATATTGCGATTGGTATGTGGAAATTGCAAAAGTTCAATTGCAGGATGAGCAGCTAAAGCTTAATACTCAGCGAGTTTTGAGATATGTTCTTGATATGTCGTTGAGACTTTTACATCCGATAATGCCGCATATTACAGAGCGTGTATGGCAGCTTATTCCAAAGGCTTCAGAATTCAATGCGATAATGCTTGCTGATTATCCTGTATATGAAGAAAAATCAGCGTTCCCGAAAGAAGCTCGTGAAATGGAACTTGTTTTTGAAACGATTAAATCATTGAGAAATGTAAGACAAAGTTTTAATATTCCGATGGGATTGAATTTTAATATAGAGATTCACGCTGCAACTGAAGAAAAACCTGTGTTTGAGGCTATTGAAAGTTATATTAAACGTATGGCTAAGGTTGAAACGATTTCTTATTCTGAAGATGTCGTAACCGCTAAAAAGTCTGCAACTGCAGTTGTTTCAGCTTCTAAGATTGTAATCCCTTTAGAAAATCTGATTGATTTCAATGCGGAAATTGCAAGACAAGAAAAGAAACTCGGTAAGCTTCAAAATGAACGCAAATCATTAGAGGGCAGGGTTAATAATCCTAAATTTGCGGCGAATGCTCCGGCTGAGTTGATTAAACAAACCAAAGACAGAATTGAGGAAATTCTTGTCCAAGAAAGTGCAATTAACGAGTTGATTGATTCGTTGAAAGCATAGTTTGAGTAAAAACGATAGAAATGTAGTATAAGGGCACCGGCGGTTAGCCGGTGCCCTTATGTATGAACTCTCACCGGGTGGAGGTGGGGTGATTTCATATCAATACGGCAAAATTCTGTCACTCTGAGGCTTTAGCCGAAGAATCTCATAGCTTTGGGGCTTCTTCGCTTCACTCAGGATGACATGTATGCTTACCTTGTCATTGCGTGGTGGATTTGCATTAATCACAACCAATTGTTTCAATTTTATGAAGACAAAGGGTATTGTTTTTTGTTGTTCTTTGATTTGTCGGACATCCGCCGCGGCAAACATATTTGTGTTCACATTCTTTACAGTATGTTGGTAAATTTGACAAATCGGGGCGTCTATTATAGGCAAAAGAATTGTGGTCTTGCCAAATTTCTTCAAATGTTTTATCGTTAAGATTTCCTTCCGAATTGTTCATGTTTGGACAGCCTTTGACACTGCCGTCGCTTGATATGCTTACGGAGAAAATTCCGCATTCACATCCGCGCCATTCCTTAATATACAATCCTTCGGTCAATTTTGAGTTATAACCGATGCAGTCAGCTTCGTATATCATCATTTTTTTACCGAATTTTTTGCGGTATTCGACGATTTTTTGTGCGAGTTTATAATATTGATCTTCGGTTAGAAGTTCACTGTCTGTAACTCTTTCACAAGGTTTTAAGACTTGCAGCTGCCAAGCATTAACTTTGAGTTTTAAGAGTAAATCTTTGATTTTATCTAACTTATCAAAATTTGATTGCATAACCGTTGTTGATATGACGGTATAAATTCCTGCTTTTTTTAGCTTAGGGATAATTTTCACTATGTGGTCAAATAACCCGTCTACCCCGCGAATTGAGTCATGCGTTTTTGCATCAGCTCCATCAAGACTGATGCCGAGAGATAGATCAAAAAGCTTGAGGATATTTATGGTCGAATCGTTTAAAAGTAATCCGTTTGTCATTAAGATTATTTCTAAATTTAATCCTTTTGCTTTTTCTAAAAAAAGTGGAAATTCTCTTCTTAATAGAGCTTCACCGCCGGTAAATACAATGTTTTGACACCCTTGATCCGCTAATTCTTCTATAAGCCGAATTATTCTGTCTGTTGTCATTTCACTGTCTAAAGCTTTTCCTGCATCAACAATGCAATGCTTACATTTAGCATTGCATTGACTGGTTAATTCTATTGTCGCACTGTATAGTTTGTACATCCTAACGCCTCAATTTGTCTACTAAGGTAGGATACCATGCGATATGATTATTTTTATCGTTCAAATGTTTTATTTTACTTTGAGGATATTTTTGAAAAGGTTTACTACGCAAGTGACAAGTTTGTTTGGTTTCGGTGTCGGTTTTTGTATAACCTTACCTGCCATGACCGGAGGTTTTGGCGGAATTTTTCTTTCCGGAGGTATAATTTTTCCACCCATAACCGGCGGAACAGGCGGGTTTTTCGGAGTTTTGGGAACTATGTGAATATTCGGATTTATTGGCATGACTAATTCCTTTCTACTTTGTACCTTTACCTTTTTATTAAAAAACCTTTTTTATATAATTTTGTCAAAACTTCAAGGAAATGTAAATTTTCTTTAAGTAAAATTTACAAACATTTACATGTTGGACAATATCTGTTAGTATATACACAGGTTTAATATTATAGTGTCTATTATTAGACAATGGAGTTAAAAATGGTAACAAAAAAGACAGCAGAATTAGATTTTGAAGCATTATTGGAACAGTATGATTACAAGTTTCAAAAAGGCGACTTGGTAAAAGGTACGATATGCGGATTTGATTCTCAAGGTGTGCTGGTTGATATCGGTGCAAAAACAACTGCGGTTATTCCTACATATGAAGCAGTAGATAAGGGCGAAAACCCTGAAGATAAATTTGAAAAAGGGCAAGAAGGCGAATTCTTGATTATTAAAGATGAAGACGAGGATGGTAAATTCTTGCTCTCTAAGAAAAAAGTTGATTTTGCTTACGCTTGGAAAGAGCTTGAAAAAGCGAAAGAAGCTGATGAAACAATTTTGGGTACTGTTGTTAATGTTGTTAAAGGCGGTATTTTAGTTGAGGTTTCAGGAGTTAGAGGTTTTATTCCATCTTCACAATTGCGTTCAAGAGAAACTGATATTGAAGTCGGTTCAAAACTTGAGCTTAAGATTTTGACATTGGATGTACAACAAAACAACTTTATTTTGTCTAACAAAAAGGTATATGAAGACACAGCAGAAGAAGCAAGAAAAAATATCTTCTCTCAAATTGAAGCAGGTCAGGTTGTAAAAGGTGAAGTTGTCAGAATAACTGATTTCGGAGCTTTTGTTGACCTTGGCGGACTTGACGGCTTACTTCCGTTATCTCAGCTTTCTTGGAGATGGATTGATCATCCGACAGATATTTTAAAAGTCGGTGATAAAATTGATGTGGAAGTAATTTCAGTTGACCACGACAAACAAAGAGTTTCTTTAAGCTTGAAAAACCTTGAGCCGGATCCTTGGATTGAAGCTGAAAAGAATATTAAAGAAGGTGACAAAATCGAAGGTACTGTTACAAGATTAAAACATTTCGGAGCTTTTATTGAAGTGTTCCCGGGTGTTGAAGCATTACTTCCTCACAATGAACTTGTTGATTATCAAAACGAAACAAAATCAATAGTTAAAGTGGGTGACAAAATCGATACATTTATTATGAAATTTAATCCTGAAGATAAACGTATTGCGTTGTCAATTCACGAACAGGCTGCCGAAGAAGCTCCTGTAGAGGAATAAGCTTATCAATTTTTAAATCAAAGACGCCAAAAGTCTTAAGATTCTGAATCCAGTTCAGAATGACAAGATTTTTGGCGTTTTATTGTGTGAATTTTGACTTTGTAATTTTCATCATTATAACAATATCATACGTTTAGATGTTTATTACTCGTCAATAGTAATACATAATAGAGCTAAGAAAGTGTAGTAAACATGCCATTCAGATACAGATTGCAGAAGGCTTTAGATTTTAGAATAAACCAAAAAGAAGAACAGCGAATGAAGGTTCAGAAAGCTCAGCAAGCGGTATCACAGGCGGAACAGGATATCAAAAAGAACGAACAGGATATTCTGGACACAAAAAACGGTATGCGGCAGGCAGATCCAATGTTATATGAATCTTATGACAAGTTTCTGCAGCACTTGTGGCAAAAAGCTGAAGAGCTGGAAGCCAGGCGGCAAGAGTTACAACGCTTACTCGATATAGAAGTTCAAAAGCTTGTAAAATGCGAACAGAACGTTAAGGTTCTTGAAAAGCATAAAGAAAAAAGCAAAGAAGCTTATATCGCAGAAGAGAAAGCCGCAGAGTTAAAACAATTTTCCGAGCTGGGTGTTACAAGGTTCTTTAAGCAAGCCCAAGAGCGCCGAGAGGAAGAAGAAACGTAATAAGTAATTAGAAGGTAATTAAAATGAGTATTAATGCAGCAGCATCAAGTTCAGCATCAGTTAGTAGTTCAACATCAGTAACTACATCTTCAGGAGCTGAAAGTACTAAAAAATCATCTACAGAATCTTCGTTCAAAGACGAAATGGATAAAGTTTCAACAAAAGAACAAAAATCAGCAGAAAAAAATACATCTGAAGTTGCTGAAAAAAAAGAAAGTGCGACAACTGTTAAAGATTCAGAGAAAAAAGTTGATACTAATGTTGAACAGCAGGATGTGCAACTCGAAGGAACGATTGATTATTCACAATACGGTTCAATGGCTGTAATGGACGTTAACTCAATGCTGGCAAATGATATTCGTCAGATGATGGGTCTAAGTTCTTTGGATGGTACTGAAAAATCTACTTTTGGTTCTAACGATTTTATGACTCTTGATTTTACAAATTCAGTTTCTGTATCAGCATCTGATGCAGAGTTTTTCATAGGATTGACTCAAAATAACGATGTTTCAATGGCAAATATTACTGCTCAAGCTCAAACAATGCTTAATAACGGTGCAGAAGTTGCAGAAGTCAAGCAGAACATCCAAATTTCGCAGACACTTTTGGATGCGATAAGCAAGGCTCGTGAAAATAATCAGCCTTTGAGAATAGATTTTGATCAAAATGTATCGGTCATTTTGAGAATAAATAAAGAAGGTGTGGTTTCTGCTAACTTTATCCCGGGAGATAGTGCAGTAGAGCAATATCTGAGGAACAATATTTCATCATTAAGAGCTTCTTTTGAAGAACAAGAGTTGCCGTATTCTGATTTGTCTTATTCAAATCGCGGCAGTAAGCAGCAAAAAGAAAAAAGAAACAATGACAAAAAATAAGGAGAGCATTCTATGAATGACGCTTTTATTACGGCAATAAATACCCAATATGCAACAGTAAACTGGATTGATGTTATTTCGGATAACATGACTAACGTTTATACTCCGGGTTTTAAAGAAAAGAAAGTTAATTTTAAAACTTTTTTAAGCGGGGTTGTAACTGATGATTATGACAAGAATATGGGTCAGGGCAAGTCAACTCCGGGTACTTCCAAAAATAATGTTTTCTTGGAAGGTAACGGATTTTTCCTTACTAAAACTGCGGAAGGTAAGAGTGTATACACCCGATTAGGTGAGTTTGATTTTGACGGTGAAGGTGTTTATCGTGCAAAAAACGGGAATACTGTACAAGGTTACATTTTAAACGATAAAGGTGAAATTATGCAGGGTACAAAGCCTATCAGTGCTGATTTGTACCAAGAAACTGCTCTAAAAGGCGGTGCATTGGATGTTCCGACAACAAATATTAAGATGTGGATTGACCCTAATAACGGAAAATATTTGGGCAAATATGACGAGTACGAAATCAAAAACGACGGAACCATTGTGGGTAAAGCTGAAAATGGCAAAAAAGTTGTTCCGCTGTATAGGATTACAACAAGGAATTTCCACAATTCGGCAGGACTTTATGAGTATAAAGACGGCTATTTCTTAGAAACTGATGAGTCAGGAAAACCGCTGCTTGGCTGCGGCGAAATTCGTTCAGGTTTGATAGAACTTTCAAACGCTGATTTTAAGGGTAATATTTCCTATTATAAAATGGCGAAATTGCAGATGGAAGTTGTTAACAAGCTGATTTCATCAAACAAAGATTTGCTGCAACAAGCAATGCAGATGATTACAAGTAATTAATAAAGATGTATTAAACTCCATTTTAATCAGAGGCTTAAATGCCTCTTTTTTATTGGGATGAATGAATTTTAGGCATGGCTCTATTGTAAAATTTTATATTACATGTTTACATAGATTTGAATAAATAGTAAAATATAGATACTTAAGAAGGAGTCATTATGAAAAACCTTAAAGTTGCAATAGGTTCGGATCACGGCGGTTTTGAGTATAAGACGGCTATCGTTGAGTACTTAAAAGATAAAAATATTGATTACGTTGATGTCGGAACTTATACGAAAGATTCCTGCGATTATCCGGTGATTGCGCAGGAGGTTTCACGCAAGGTCGTTTCGGGAGAAGTTAATCGTGGGATTTTGGTTTGCGGGACAGGGATTGGGATGTCAATTGCTGCAAACAAGGTTAAAGGTATTCGTGCTGCGTTGTGCGGAGATACTTTTTCTGCAAGAGCTACAAGAAACCATAACGACTCTAATGTTTTGTGCTTAGGGCAACGTGTTATCGGGGTTCAGTTGGCACTGGATATCGTTGAGGTTTGGCTGAATTCGGATTATGAAGGCGGAAGACATCAGCGTCGTATAGATATGTTTGACTAATAAAGAAAGGTTGAGAAATTTGGAAACTATGGATTCTCATAAATTTGCGTGTATAGTTGCACAGTTTTTGGATGATAAATTAGGTAAAGATATTACTATTCTTAATATAAGTAACGTATCTTCGCTGGCGGATTATTTTGTAATTGTTACCGGGGATTCTACACCACAGGTGAAAGCATTGATGGAAGCCGTCAAAGATAATGTTAAAACTAAGTTTTCAAGACTTCCTGTCCGTCAGGAAAACGATGCAAAAAATCGTTGGAATTTGATTGACTACGGTGATGTGGTTGTCCATATTCTTCACAAAGAAGAACGTGAAACTTATGCTATTGAAAAGTTTTGGAATCATGCTTACAGTGTTTTGGAAGATGAGTGGAGAGAAATTGCCAAAGATTACAGTGAGTATAATAAATTTTCTTAATTTGACAATTGAAAACACCGTAAGACTAGGTTATAATTAAGATATAAATACTAAGGAGCTGGGATGTTAAAATATATGCGCGGATTGATTTTTGATAATAGAAACTGCAGAAAAGGCTTTACCTTGACGGAAGTGTTACTGGCGGTTACCATCGTTGGTATATTGGCGGCGTTAGTTTTGCCGATGGTTGTCAAAAATTTCCAAAGTAAGGCATTGGAGTCTGCGGCTGTTCGGCTACAGCAGACATTGCAGCTGGCTGTAAAGAACTTATTGGTAAATGAAAATGTTGATAGTTTTAAGAAAACCGTTTTATATACATCAGAAGCTTCTCCGACTGATTATGCTAATACCTCAGGTGCGTTTATAAAAAAATATCTGAAAGTTGCAAGATATTGCGGAAACAGTAATGGTGATTGTTTTGCTGATAAGTACTATACATATTCTGATCATGAAAAAACAGAATACACTCCAAATTATAAAGGTGCCTGTGCAACTTTGAAAAACGGTGCAAGCATTTGTATGACACCTCAATCTCCTAATTCCCAGGTAGTTATACTTATGGATATCAACGGTAAAAAAGGTCCGAATGTCTTGGGTAAAGATTTGAGATCGTTTACTGTTGGGCTGTCTGATCGTAGTAGTATTGATCGTTCGAATGGTGCAATATCCTGGAATCCTGAACTTGTTAATCTTGATCCTGTTTGTGATGGTGAATTAACCGAGGAATGCTGTGAATTTGATTTTGTGGAAGGATGTTGTGCAAAATTCCCTACTAAATATGCGTCAAGATGCAAGGGGGTATGTACCGCAGACTATGGTTCTGATGAAGAATGTTGTGGAGTTTCAGGGTGGGCAAATACCGACGGAAGAAAAAAAGGCTGCTGTTATAATCATGATGGTTTTTTTGAGAAGAATGAGGACTATTGTTGTAATACCGCTAACGTTGCAAATATCAGATGTCTGAAACAAGTGGAGGAGAAGAAAGACGTTAATTTTGAAATAGAGTTAGTTTGTGGTTTCAACTCATATACTCCAATGAGAGATACCTCATGTAATACTATTAAGTTAATGGGTGATGTTCGTTGTGAGGCTCGGTATACAAATGCTGAAGATGTTGGTGCGGCTTTTTCCGGTGCGCAGGTATCTGTAAATGTTTTAGATGCAGTTTCAGGTTCAGGTAATTTTGCAGAGGTTGCTGGACCTTGGACGCTTGCTCAAATGTCGGCTCAATATTTTAGTGCAACATATTATATGTCAGGGGGATATCTAGGTGGAGGAATGAGTTGTACTTCTTATGTGACTCAGGAGCTTCCGGATTGTTCTTTGAGTGTAGGTTCATTGTATTTGTATGGTGAACAACATTCCTATCTTGTGGATGGGATTTCTATAAATCCGGATAATCCTGATTTTATATTTACACCTTATTGTAATAAGAAATGGGATTGTGTGAAGTCAAAAGACGGAGGGGCAATAAGTTGTACGCTATCAACTTCAAAACCTACTAATTTTTATGGTTCTTGGTATTAATATGTTTGACAGGTTCAGACGTAAATAAGGTATGTATCATTCTGAACAATCTAGAAAATGAACGAGTAGGTTTTCTTTCTACTTAAACACCATTAATTATCGTCATTGTGAGCGAGCCGAGCAGTGCCACGAGCGAAGCGAGAGTCGAACACGCGTCGGCAAGACGTTGAGTCTTGACGCAAGTGTGAGCGGTGGCGTTTAATGCGAGACGTAAATAGACCGAAGAATCTCTTACTTGTTTGGGATTCTTCGCCTAAAGGCTCAGAATGACACAGACTTCTTCCCTCTCCTAGGGTGAGGGTTGAATGAAGGGATTGTCGCGTTGCTGTAGCAACGTTTTAGTCATTGCGAACGAATGTGAAGCAATCCAGCCTATAAGATCCTGAAACAGTCTTGGAGTTGTTCCACGCTCGTGGAGTCCCTTAGGGAGAGAGCTCGATTTCCTTAGACCTTAGTCTTTAAATATTTATCCAAAAAACCTATCATCGCGGTTTTGAACTGTTCACATTCAGCTTCTGTCAAGGCTTCAAAACGAAGAGTAAATACTGGTTCGGTATTACTTTGTCTTATCAGTGCGAATCCGCCGTTAAATACAATTCTCATGCCATCCAGCGTAACAATCTCTTTAATTTCAGAACCAAACATATCAGGATTATTTTGCACTTCCTTTGTCATCGCTTCAAGAACATCTTTTTTTAGTTTGTTCGGGCAAGGATAGCGAACTTCGTCGCTTGTGAAAACCTTATTAAACGGCTCAATCAGTTCTTCGAGCTTAAAGTTTTGGTTCATTTTTTTGTGTTTTGAAACAATTTCAATCATTCTGCAGCCGGCATAAATCGCATCGTCAAATCCGTAATATCTGTCTTTGAAGAATGTGTGTCCGCTCATTTCGCCGCCCAAAATAGCGTTTGTTTCTTTCATTTTTTCTTTTATGTAGCCGTGACCTGTTTTACACATTACGGCGTTTCCTCCGGAATTGTTGATTGTGTCAAACAGAACCTGTGAACATTTAACCTCAGATACTACAGTCGGTTTTTGTTCAATAATGTCCATTGCGTAAATTAAAAGGAGTTTGTCCCCTGTCAGCGGGGTTCCTTTTGAATCTACAATCCCGATTCTGTCGCTGTCGCCGTCGTATGCTATCCCAAAATCTGCGCCATTTTTCACTACCGTTTCAGACAAAGTTTTGAGGGTAGACAGTTGGCTCGGATTCGGGTGGTGATTCGGGAATGTTCCGTCTGGTTCAGAGTATAATTCAATTACTTCGGCTCCAAGTTCTCTGTATAATTTCGGACCAATGATTCCGCCTGTTGCGTTTGCACTATCTACAACAACCTTTATTCCTTCGCCGCAAGTGTTGAATTTTTCTTTCATTTCTGCGATATATTCAGGCAGAATTTCTGTAGGTATTCCCTCTCCGTTTGTAAGATGTTCAGGATGAGGGTTCAATCCCATCTCTTTCCAATTTTCAAATGTTAATTCTTTAACTTCGCGAATCTGCACTTCATTAAGTGTTTGTCTGCGGAAAGTCATTTTTAGCCCGTTGTATTCTTTTGGGTTGTGGCTTGCCGTGATAATCATTGCCCCGTCAAGGTTGTGGGCAACTTCTGAATAGTATCCGACAGGCGTCGGCGCAAGTCCAAGGTCTTCAATATGTCCGACATTATTGTCCTTTAATCCGGACAGTAACGCTTTTTTTAGCGATGGAGAATGAAGTCTTGCATCCATACAAACACTGATTTTTAAATCTTCGGCTTTTTTACCGCTATTTGCGCAGATCCATTTTATATAACCCGTTGCGATGTTGTAATACAAATCTTCGGTAATATCTTCTCCGTAAATTTCTCTAATATCATTTTTTCCAAATGCGTGTTCATATCTTTGCATAATTCCCATCTCCTAATATTTTTATTATAATTAAATCATATCATGAAAATGTTGATGGAAAAATTGCAGAATAGTCAAAGTGCCGCAGCTATAATTTTTATTATGCCGGCGATTTTGGGTATTTTTATTTTTATAATATTCCCTGTATTTTGTTCGTTCGGATTAAGTTTTACTAACTGGGATTTGCTTAATCCGATTGAATTTGTCGGATTAGCAAATTACAAACTGTTATTCAAAGACGCACTGTTTTATAAAATTTTATTGAATACAGTGGTTTTTGCACTTTCTACATCTGTTTTTGGGGTAATTATTCCATTGGTTTTGGCAAGCATTTTGAATTCTAAAATCCGCGGCAGTGAATTTTTTAAAGGTGCATATTTTCTGCCGTTTATCACTCCGATGGTTGTTATAGGGATAATTTGGGCATGGATTTTTGATCCGAATATAGGGCTGCTAAATCAAGTCTTGAACCTGCATATAAATTGGTTATATGATTCAAGGTTTGCAATGAATGCGTTAATCGTTGTTTCGGTGTGGAAACTTATCGGATATAATATGATAATCTTTTTGTCTTCACTGTCTGCGGTTTCGCAAAGCTTATTTGAAGCTGCGAAGATTGACGGAGCAAATTCCTGGCAAACATTTAAAAATGTTACGGTTCCTGTTCTTTCGCCAACCATATTTTTTGTGGTGATAGTTACTGCAATAAGTTCGTTCCAGGTTTTTGATTTGATATATCTGATGACCCAGGGCGGTCCTTTTGACTCTACGAATGTCCTTGTTTATGCTATTTATAAAAATGCCTTTGAATATTTTGATGTCGGCAAGTCTTGTGCAATTGCGTATGTCCTGTTTGTTATAATTCTTGTTTTGACACTTATACAGTGGTCACTGCGTAAAAAGCTTGTTTATAACGAAGAATAAATGATTAAGTTATGTAAATAAATTTTTATAAGAAGACAATTAATTTATTTAGCATTCTTTATAGTTTTGAAAGTATAATATAAGAAAGGAAATTTATTATGACTATTACGGTTCAAAGAGCTGCTCAAATTTTTGATAAAAATCCGGCGATTACAAAATGGGTTCCGGCTCAAAATTATAAAAATTTAGTAATTAAATATGAAAAAGGTGTCGATGGTATCATAAATAAGGTTGTCACAAGGAAAGACGGAAGCGAAATCGTCGGTCAATTTAAAGACGGTAAAGTAACGAAAGCTACAGTTGAAAGTTTGAAAGGTACTCTTGAAAAAGAATTTAACAGACCTAAAAAGGAAGATTTGCTGCCTAAATATCAGTTTGAAAAAAGTACGCTTATCAAAACTCCTGATGGTGATACCTTCTCAAGGCTTGAAGATAAGACTAACGGCGTAATGGATATTTGGTGTCCGAAAGGCGCGCCTGTAAGAAGCGGAAAATTTGATGCCTTATATAGAGAATACTTGTCTAAAGTTAAAATTAACTAATATAATACTTTGGAATTAGTATAAAATAGGCATAAATATTCGGAAAAGTTTATTCTCCCGAGTGGTGAAATTGTATGCCATGACAGTTTATTATAATAATGTAAGTTCATTTGGTCCAAGCACTTTTTCGGGGTTGCGATAAGATTTTTCTTTAGCCGGTTTGGTATAAAACTTTTTGAACTTACACTTTATTTAAGAAAATTTTTCATGTTTTATAACTTCCGGTTTGGATTGCTAAAGTTGCAAGACAAACCTTTTTATTTTATAATCCTCCTTGTAATTATTAGTAAAGGAGTGAAATTATGACAACTGAAGTTAGAGCAAGCCATATTCTTGTAAAGACAGAACAAGAGGCTCAAGAATTATACGATGAAATTAAAAACGGTAAAGATTTTGCACAAGTTGCACAAGAAAAATCTCTTTGTCCATCAGGTCAAAACGGTGGAGATTTAGGATTTTTTGGACGCGGAATGATGGTGAAACCGTTTGAAGATGCAGCATTTGCTCTTGAAGTAGGTGAATTATCTCAACCTGTTCAAACTCAATTCGGATGGCATTTAATCAGTTTGACGGGCAAAAATTAATATGGATTCAATTACAGTAATTAAAAATTTCATGGCAGAGCAGCATCTGAACTATCTGTTGGTTAATTCAACCAACGAGTTTCTTGTCGAGTATAATACTTTGGAGGAAAATTCCAGGTATAAACTGACAAATTTTTCAGGATCAACCGGGGAAGCTTTGGTTACGCCAAATACGATATATTTGTTTGTTGATGGAAGATATCATATTCAGGCTGATAATGAAGTCTGCCATGAAAAAGTTACTGTAGTGAAGCTGCAAACTGGTCAAAAGTATATTGAGGAGCTGGTTAAGAGGGTTCCAAAAGATGAAGTTTTGGGTGTTTTTTCTAAGAAGAATTCTCAGAAAAAAGTCGAATATTTGAAAAAATATTTGTTGCTGAAATTACTTGATAATGATCCGTTAGATAATGATGTAACGGTGAATTTGGGTCAAAATGCTGAGATTGATGTTAAATATATCGGGTTAAGCAGTGATGAAAAAATCTCAAAAATATGCCAAAATTTAGGTTATGGGCAATCCCTGTATGTTACTGATTTGGACGAGGTTTCGTATCTGTTTAATCTGCGTAATTTTTCTCAAAATTTTTCGGCAAAAATTAGGGGTAAATGTTTAATTTCTTATGATGGTAATGCAAAACTTTTTACTCAAGATAATTTGAATGAGATAGAGGGTGTTTTAAGAAATTTTGAAGGTGAGGTATTGGTTGACAAGAATACCATAAATGCCTATGATTTCGGGCTTATTCCGAGAACAAAGGCGTTGGAAGAAAGTCCTGTTAAACTTATGAAAGCTCAAAAAACACCCGAGGAGCTGGCACACTTGAAGGATGCTTTTGCGCGTACTGATAAAGCAGTTGAGGCGATTCGCGATTATATTAATAACAATGATAATTTGTCTGAATTTGATATAAGCGAACAGTTAGAAAAAGAGTTCAAAAAGCAGGGTGCTGTCGGGTTAAGTTTTAAATCAATTGTTGCTAAGGATGAAAATTCCGCACTGGCGCATTATTCAAAGTCTTCCAAGGATGAATTTTTAACTGACGGCAGTCTTATTCTGATTGATTGCGGCGGGTATTTTGAAGGCGGTTTAGCTACAGATATTACAAGAGTTTTTGTAAAAGGCGAGCCGTCAAAACTTCATAAAAAGATTTATACTTTGGTTTTAAAAGCTTTTTTAAGGGCTTTCAATTACGAAAATCCGAAAACCGGGTTTGAAATAGATGATTCTGTTCGCAAGTTTTTCGGACAGCAAGAGCTTGATGGTTTTGTGTTCAACCACGGATTAGGTCACGGAATCGGGATAAATGTTCACGAAAATCCGCCAAATTTAAGTCCTTCTGAAATCGCAAGAGTCGAATTGAAAGACGGTATGTGCTTTTCGATTGAACCGGGGCTTTATAAAGAGGGGCTTTTTGGGGTCAGACTTGAGAATTCCTGCTATTTTGAAGGTGGTAAAATTCATTCGTTTGTGAAAATGAATTACGAGAAAAAACTTATTGATTTTGATATGTTGACTTCTCAAGAAAAAGAATGGCTGAAAAGTTTTGAGGTTAAATAATGGAAATTACGAGTGTAAATAACGAGCTGGTAAAGGATTGCGTAAAGCTTCAGCAAAAAAAATACCGAAAGGGTAAGTTTTTGCTTGAAGGTTATAAGGCGATAAAGGAAGCTTTTGATTTTGGTATAAAATTGGAGCATGTTTTTGTCAATAAAAACTGTTTAAAAGAGTATGATTTTGTTAACGATGTTGTTATTGAAACAAATGAAGCGGTTTTAAAAAAGCTTTGTACGACTGAATCTGCGCCTGAATCCGTTGCGGTCGGGATTCAAAAAATATATGATAAAAATGTTTTAAATAATGCACAAAAAGTTGTTTTGCTGGAAGATATCAGAGATTTAGGGAATTTAGGTACAATAATTCGTTCGGCAGTAGCGTTTGGTGCTGATGCAATTGTTTTGTATGGCGGGAGTGTTGATATTTATAATCCAAAATGTGTGCGCTCTTCTGTCGGTCAGCTTTGGAAAATTCCGATTATAGAGATAAAAGATTTTTCTCAACTTAATGAAATTTTTAGTGGATATAAAAGAGTTGCGACTCTTCCTCGGAGTAATAATATGTTAAAAACTTTCAGGACAGATTTTCCTTGTCTTGTAATGTTTGGTTCTGAAGCAAACGGTTTATCTGATGAATTGATAGAGTTTGCAACGGATTCAGTTAAGATTGAGATGGCGCAAACTGTTGAATCCTTGAATCTGGCAGCTTCAGCAGCGGTTGTTTTATATGAAATTTTTATAAAGGGAGAATAGGATGAACCACGAGGAAGCCGCAAGAAAGACTTTTTTGAACGGATATAACTGCGCGCAGTCTGTTTTTTTAGCTTACTCCAAAGAACTTGGTTTTGATGATGCGACCGCGCTTAAGTTATCATCTTCTTTTGGCGGCGGAATGGGAAGACTTCGTGAAGTTTGCGGTGCAGTAAGCGCGATGTTTATGATTGCAGGATTGAAACAAGGCTATACTGAAAATAATAACGATGACGTTAAAGGCGAACATTATGCCCTTATCCAAAAACTTGCCAAAGAATTTGAACAAGAAAACGGTTCAATTTTATGTCGCGAACTTTTAGGTTTAGATGGTGCTGACAATCCTGTCCCTAGCAAACGTACAAAAGAGTATTACGATGAGCGCCCTTGCGAAGATGTTATTGGTTCGGCTTGTAGAATTATTGATAGAATTTTATATTGAAAAGGCGACCAAAATTTCATTTGGTCGCCTTCTTATATCTTGTCATCACCTAAGGTAATGATGGATTGTTGTTTAGTTTATAACTGTTTTTTATAATTTTTCGAACTTCAAGTGAAGTTTTTTTCTTCTCTTTGTACTCTTTGCTTAAAGTTTTTGCTTCATTTGGTTCGATATAGAATTGTGCAAGAGGCTCATTGTTGAATGTGCTTAGGATTTCAACATTATTTATTATATCGATAAATTCTATAAAATCCGCATTATCGACAAATGTTTTATGTTCTTTTATAAGCGCGTAAGTCATTGCGTTTTGGGTTTGAGCGATTTTTAAATTTTCCGGTAATTCTTTCCAATCTTCCGGTTCTGTGTAGAATCTGTATTTCCCGTCTTTTATTTCGATTTTATCAAAGCTTGATTCTACAGCGCTGGCTTGGTAAGATTTTGCTATTTGAATCAATCTTGTTTTGAGTTCAGGGTTAGCAGAAATATATCGGCTTAATCCGATTCCTGTACAGATAGCTATTATTATTGAGAATAAAAATGTTAATATTGGAGTAAGTAAAATCAAGGTTATTGCTTGGTTTTCTTGAGATTTATGGAATTTTTCAAGACTATCTTGCGGTTTATTTTTATATGACCATTCGTTACCTTTCAAGCCGCATAGAATCATAAACGGGAATCCTGCAAAAGTAAAAAATAATGGAATCATTAGTAATGTAATCCAAGTTTTGTTGAATAATCCCCAAATCCAGGTTCCAAAAAATGCGCCCCAGTTGAATTTGATAATTTCGTTTTTGGGTTTTTCTCCTGAGATTGAACCTGTCGTTGCCGCTAAGTATATTAAAATAGTCAATCCTATGACCTTTCCAATAAAACCTAACGGAAGATATGTAAGAAAATGTATGACTGTTAGTATTCCTGAGATTAAGTTCGTTTTATTTTCGTCTTCAGAACCTAAAATATCTCTCACACGTCTTAGAATACTTGAAAAATATAAGACAGATGAGATTAACCCAACAACTGCAATCCATTGAGAATCCCAAGTATGAATTGAGTGGGATGAAAGTACTGATAATAATTGCGGGTGAAACAATAAAATGTAGAATATTGGAGTGGTGCATATTAGTGCTTCAATAATTTCAATAATTACGCAATTTATGATAAAATCGCGGCGGCCTAAAATACCGTTCAGTCCTAAAAATTTTCTGTTTTCTTCAAAGTAACTCATTTTTTACTCCTAAATTTCTATATTTTCTCTTGTGTTTTCTTCTGATAAGAAGCTTTCCGGAATGTTATTTTCTGTGATTTTTTTCCCTGATTTGATTTCTTTTGACGCAATTCCGAATTGCCTTAGTTTCTCGGCTTCTTTAAATATACTACCGTTGTTACGTGTGTTCATTCTGTTAAGTTCTGTTTTTATGCCTGAAGCGGCTTTATCCACAAGTTGCTCGATATTTAACAGGTTTTGCGCGTGTGTTGCAATATTATTATACAAATTTTCGCCCACCGTTATAATGTTTTGGACATTATCATATTGGGTTTGAGATGCCCAAAGCTGATTGACCAGTCTTAACGTAACTAAAAGTGATGCGGAGCCGACTATAATAATGTTTTTTGCGGCTGCAAGTTCAACAACTTTTCTGAAATCAAAGTCTGTATATA
>JAMPCZ010000035.1 GCA_023665935.1 Muribaculaceae bacterium
ACAAAGAAATGTTGGTGTTATTCTTTCCGGCGGACAAGCTCCTGGCGGACACAACGTTATTGCAGGTTTGTATGACGCTTTGAAAAACGCTAATTCTGAAAACAAATTATACGGATTCTTGGGCGGACCTTCAGGTATTATCGAAGGTAAATATATTGAATTCACTGATGAATACATTGATTCATACAGAAATACCGGCGGATTTGATATTATCGGTTCAGGCAGAACAAAACTTGAAACAGAAGAACAGTTCAAATCATCTTTGGAAGTTTGCAAAAAGTTAAACATCTCAGCCGTTGTAATTATCGGTGGTGATGACTCAAACACTAACGCTGCATTGCTGGCTGAATGGTTTGTTAAAAATAATACAGGTATCCAAGTTATCGGCTGCCCTAAAACTATTGACGGCGATTTGAAAAACGAACAAATCGAAATCTCATTCGGTTTTGATACGGCAACAAAAACTTACGCTGAACTAATCGGAAATATCGAAAGAGATGCAAATTCAGCTAAAAAATACTGGCACTTTGTAAAAATCATGGGTAGAAGCGCATCTCACGTTGCGTTGGAAGCTTCTTTGCAATCTCAGCCAAATATCACATTGATTTCAGAAGAAGTTGAAGCTAAAAAAATGTCACTTTCATCAATCATTGATTATATGTCAGACATTATTGCAAGACGTGCTGAAAACGGCAAAAACTTTGGTATTGCAGTTATTCCTGAAGGCTTAATCGAATTCATCCCTGAAATGGGCTCAATGATTTCTAATTTGAACGACATCATGGCATCTTTGGAAAAAGATTCAAGTTTCGTAAACGCAGCATCTGCTGAAAAATTCTCAATTGTAGAAAGCAAATTGGATTCAGAAAATGCAAAAGTTTACTCATCACTTCCTGCATTGATTAAAGAACAACTGCTTGCAGACCGTGACCCGCACGGTAACGTTCAAGTTTCTAAAATTGAAACAGAAAAATTATTGATTGAAATGATTTCTGCAAGACTTTCTGAAATGAAAAAAGCCGGCAGATTCAACGGTAAATTCTCTGCTCAATCACACTTCTTCGGATATGAAGGACGTTGCGCATTCCCGTCAAACTTTGATGCTGATTATTGCTATTCACTGGGTTATAATGCATTTGCATTAATTAACTTTGGTTTGACAGGTTACTTATCATCTGTTAGAAACTTGACAGCTCCTGCATCTGAATGGATTGCGGGCGGAGTTCCTCTTACAATGATGATGAATATGGAAAAACGCCACGGTGAAATGAAACCGGTTATCCAAAAAGCATTAGTCAGACTTGACGGTCCTGTATTCAAACAATTACAAGACAACAGAGAAGACTGGGCAATGAATGACAGATATCTGTTTGCAGGTGCAATTCAGTACTTTGGACCAAGCTCTGTAGCTGATATTACAACAGTTACATTACAGCTTGAAAGAAGTAAACAATTAGCTTCTGTGTAAGATTTTTTAATATAAGGCGGCGGCAGAAATTTCATTTCCGCCGCCGCCTTGCTTCTTATTGTAATTTATGTTGCAGTTTTCTGATTATATCTTCAATCCACCAATAGATAAATAGAATAATGTAACTGCCACTCAAACCAAGTAAAATTCCACATCTTATTGATTCAAAAAAAGATTGATTAAAGAAATTTATTTGCCCCAAAAAGTATGCACAATGTGCCCAAATTAAAACAAATATTTTTGCCCAAATTGAATTTTTTAGAATATAGACAATTTTTGAACACAATCTATATTGTTGCGAATTCTCTACTATTTTATATGTAAATGGTAATATAAATAATCTACCAAAAAATAGTAGTATTGCTAAGAGATATAACATGCAATATTTAAAGCAGAAATCATTATTCATTGATTCAAACATCAAATAACCTAAAATTAAAACTGCATATTGTCCTAATCCAGCACAAAGGTTTGCAAATAGTAAAATTACAATATCTAATATTTCATTTTTCATAATTTTTTCTCCTCTTCATATTTTCTCAATTCAAATAAAAGCATTATATAAAAGAAGAATAGACCTCCCAGGTATATTAAAAAATAAGCAATTGTGCTCCAAAATATGTCTAAGTTCCCATAGAATGAGTCTAGTATAAAAGGTAAATCAAAAATAAATGCAAGTAATAAAATCCATTTTTGTTCTTTTATATTTTCTTTTATATACAGTAGGAATTTATCAATTATTGAGTTCTTATATTTTAGACCAATTATTGATAATATCTTAGGCAATAGGATTTTTACTATTATTATTACCAAATAAATTGCGATACCCGTGTAAAATAAAGGTTTTGAGCAACCGCCTAATGTACAATCAAGAAATATTAAACCCATGTAATATTGCCATATATAAATTAATATAATGAGTATTATATTAAATATACTAAAAAATGTATAAAATTTTAATTTTGGCATTTCTCGTACCTTCCTATAATTTGTATCTACATTTAATAATGGTATAGTATGGATTTAATTTTCCTGCTTTTTGTGCTCGATACGCCATTTGGACTTTCCAATTTGGGTCATCTTTATTGAAATCATAAGTATCTAATATTATCACTTCTACATAACCATCATTAATTTTTGCCGATAATACATCGACTTTACCGAGCGCATTATGTAGATTGCTATTACTATTAAAACCTATTGACCCTGTCACTTCTTTGCCAGCTTTTAAGTCAGTTGCATTTTTGTTTATAAAATCTTGTAATTCTTGAGATTTATTTATCGCACTGGCAATAGAGCTATTTTCATGAAAAACAACACCTGGAACATCATCTTTACCAAATTGGGATTTCACCTTAGTTCTTATTGTTTCTTTACGTGAATTGTATTCATCACCTAAAGCATCCACACCGCTATACATTTTTCCATTTTTATTTAAATAAAATAACATCTGAGTTGTTTGCTAAATCCTTTCTGTATGGAATGCCTAAGTTTGCCATTTGGTAATCTATGGCTTTTTCTTCTTGTGCAAATTCCTTTGCACTCATTTCACCGATATCCTCGGCTGTGTAAATTTTTGTATCTTTTGATACTTGATTGAAATAGTTTTTTAATTTTTGCATAAATTTTCCTTTCGGGGAAAATCTTACTGCTTATTAGCTCGAAATGTTATAATTATAGCATTTTGGGCATGGTTTCGTCAAGAAAATTTCTGAAAAATAGCCAAGTGGCTGGTAGTAATTCTTATAAAAAATTTTCGGTTATAATATTGTTATGATTAACATAAACACGGATAATGTTTCACCAAATTATGAAAAATTCAGACAGCGAGTAAAGCACGGTGACTCTTTTGCAGTAACGGGTCTGACTTCCGTTTTAAGAATCTTTCTATTGTCTAAAATCAAGGCTTATTCAAAGAAAAAAGTTTTATTTGTTACTTCTACCGAACAAAATGCCTTGAAATATCAAAGTGATTTATTGTCGGCATTTAATATAAAATCAGAAGTTTTACCGTTTCAAAATATTTCAATGTATGAGGCGGTATCTCCTAATCTTTATGATTACGCAGAACAAATTAAAATTCTCAATTCACAGCCCGATATCGTTATCTGCCCTGTAAAGTCGCTCCTTGAAAAATTCCCCAATATAGATTTTTTCAAAAAAAACAGCCTTAAAATCAAAATCGGCGACTCAATTGATTTGAAAGAATTAGCAAAAAAACTCATAAATCTCGGGTATAAAAAAGCAACTATGGTTAACGATATTTCCGAGTTTAGTATCCGAGGAGATATCGCGGATATTTTTTCACTGGATGAAAATCCTGTCAGAATTGAGCTTTGGGGTGATGAAGTCGTTGATATCAGGTACTTTAACAACGAAACCCAAAAATCTATAACCAAAATTAAAGAAGTCAAAATCCGCCCGATTTATAAATTCATAACCGCAGGACAGGAAAGTTTGGTTAAAGAACTTCAAAAAGCTGAGGAAGACGACATTCCGGAAGAAAACTATTTCAACGGAATTGAAGTTTATCAAAATCTGTTTAATAAAAATTTGGTAGGTGCTTTGGATTATTTTGAAGACTATATTCTTGTTTTTGACGAAACAAGTGAAATTTATTCAAAATATGAGTTTGTCAATGACAACTTTGACAAGCAATTGGAAGAAGGACTAAAACTAAACTCGCTAAAACCGTTAGAGGGTAAAAATCATTTTACTTACGAAGAATTTTTGCGCAAGTCTTCATACTTTATAAAAATAGGGTTTAATAATTTTATTGACGGGCAAATGGGGAATTTGATTGAATTTAACTCTCAGCCGTTGAGAAATTTTGAAGCGGATTTGGATTTGATTACAGATTTTATTTTGGAGCATCAAAAAAGTAACCCTCAGCGAAGCCATCAGCCATTGGAAAGTGAAGAAAAAGGCTATAAAATAATTATAGCCACGGATTACCCCGACCGAGTGAAAGAAATCCTGCACGAAAAAAACATCTTCACACCCGAATTCTCTGACAGTACTGTTTTGGGCGGTTGTATTTTGGAAGACTTTAAAACTATTATTATGACCGACAGAGAACTGTTCAACAAACGTTCAAAAGAGGTTACCGCGTCAAAAAAATCTTACTTTAAGGAAAAGCCCGAATATATTGAAAATATCAATGATATTAAGCCTGGAGAGTTTGTTGTACATACAATCCACGGGCTTGGAATTTACAAAGGGTTATCAAAACAAGAAATCGACGGACAATTAAAAGATTATTTGACAATAGAATATGCGAATAAGGACAGACTTCATATTCCGGCTGAACAAATCAATTTGTTGTGCCGCTACAGGGGTTCAGGGACAATAAAACCTAAACTTTCTAAAATGGGCGGCCGCGATTGGGAAAATACCAAGGCTAAAGTCAAAAAAGAAGTTGAAGTTATTGCATACGACCTGTTAAGACTTTACGCAAGGCGGAAAATGCAAAAAGGAATAGCATTTTTACCTGATACAAATTGGCAGATAGAAATGGAAGAAGCTTTCGAGTTTGTTGAAACTCCTGACCAATTGAAAGCAATTTCACAAGTTAAGTATGATATGGAATCAGAACAACCGATGGACAGATTAATCTGCGGAGATGTCGGATTTGGAAAAACCGAAGTGGCAATGCGTGCAATATTCAAAGCCGTAACCTCAGGAAAGCAAGTCGCTGTCGTCGTTCCGACAACTATTTTAGCATTGCAGCATTATCAAACAATTGCCGAAAGATTTAAACCGTTCGGAATCGGAGTTGAACTTTTATCAAGGTTCAGAAGAAGAAAAGAGCAAAAAGAAACAATAAAAAACCTTGCAACAGGAGCGTGTGATGTTGTTGTGGGCACCCACAGGCTATTGCAGGAAGGTATTGTCTTTAAGGATTTGGGGCTGCTTGTCATTGATGAAGAACACAGATTTGGTGTCCGCCACAAAGAGAAATTAAAACAAATGCGCGAAAACATTGATATTCTCTCAATGTCTGCCACCCCGATTCCGAGAACTCTTTATATGTCTTTGTCAGGGATTAAAGATATGTCGGTGATTAATACTCCTCCGAAAAACCGTCTGCCGATTAAAACTTATGTCGGTGAGTGGAACGAAAATATGGTTAAAAATGCGATAATTCATGAACTTGACAGAGAAGGACAGGTTTTTTACCTCTATAACCGCGTAGAAACAATACAAGAATTCAAATCTTTGCTGCAGCGTATTGTCCCGAATGCCCGGATTGCAATCGGACATGGGCAGATGGATGAAAAAGAACTGGAAGAAGTTATCGTTGATTTTTCAAACCGCGAATACGATATTCTTCTTGCAACAACAATTATTGAAAACGGAATAGATATTCCAAACGCAAATACAATGATTATCCACGATGCAGACAGGTTTGGACTTGCACAGCTTTATCAGTTGCGAGGAAGAGTAGGGCGTTCGCAAAGACAGGCTTATTGTTATTGTTTTTACAAAAAGTGTAAAGAAATTACCAAAGATGCAATCAACAGACTTAAAGCAATAAAAGAGTTTACAACTCTTGGCAGCGGTTATCAAATTGCATTGCGCGATGTTGAAATCCGCGGAGTCGGCAACATCTTGGGTACAAAACAACACGGACATATGATAAATGTCGGATTTGACACATATTGTGAATTACTGGAAGAAACCGTGCAAGAGCTTCAAGGTGAAAAAGTCGACAGAACGCAGCCAACTATTGTCGATATAAACGTAACAGCATTTATTCCGGATGAATGGGTAGGCTCAAATGAACAAAAAATGATTGAATACAAAAGGCTTGCAGATGTGAAATCAGCCGTTGAACTTGACTATATTGTAGAAGAATGGGTCGACAGATTTGCCAAACCTCCCGAAAGTGTTGAAAATCTGATTAAGCTCATCCGCCTGAGGCTCAGCGCAACAGAAATAAAGATTGCCGCCATTCGCGAAGCCGGAGATTGTATAAGAATTTATACTCCTTATTCCCGCCCCGAGTGGAATATTATTCAGAAGATTTTGCCGCATAATATAGTTAAAAAAATCAAATTTACCGAAGCACCGAAAACGTGTACTGAAGGCTCATCTATATTGATTTTTGATACTGCGTATGTAAATTTTAATGAAGTATTTAACATTTTAACCGATTTGTTTTATTATATTTATAAAGTTAGTCACGAATATTAAAAAGAAAGAGAGTATTTAATGAAAGTTTCTAAGTTAGTAACAACCTTAGCATTGTCAGCATTATTGTTCACAGGTTGCGGCGTAAAAAACAACGCAATTATTACAATTAATGACAAGCCTATTACTCAAGCTGAATATGACAAATTGATTGACCAAGCTATCGGAAACTCTCCGTTTGCAAAAATGGGTGATTTGAAAGGTAATAAAGACGGATTTTTATACCTTATGACAGAACAAAGAGTTGTTAACCAACTTATTATTCAAGAACTTTTAGACCAAGAAGCAGAAGCTCGCGGAATAAAAGTTTCAGGAAAAGATGTAGATGCTGCTGTCAAGAAAATTATGGACCAAATGGGCGGCAGAGGAAAATTGGTTGAAATTCTTAAACAAAACGGTATCAGCACAGCTCAGTTCAAAAAAGATGTAAAAAATCAGGTGAAAATGCAAAAACTTGCAGATTCTGCAGGTGATATTAAAGTTACCGACAAAGATTGCGAAGCTTATTATAAGAAAAACCCTGACAAGTTCAAAAATCCTGAAATGGTAAGAGCTTCTCATATCTTAATCAGTGCAAACGCATTCCAAATCGGTGAAGAAATTAAGGGTAAATCTAAAAAAGAAATATCAAAAGATGATTTGAAAAAACAAGTAGATGCAGTTCTTGCTGAGAAAAAAGAATTAGCAGAAAAACTTGCAAAAGAACTTCAAGCTGATAATTCAAAATTTGCACAATATGCTAAAAAATACTCAGAAGATCCCGGTAGTGCTAAACAAGGTGGAGATTTAGGTTTCTTCCCGAAAGAACGAATGGTTCCTGAATTTTCAAAAACCGCATTCTCTATCAAACCGAACACTGTATCAGACGTAGTAAAAAGTGAATTCGGCTACCATATCATAATGGTTCAGGACAGACGTGAAGCTGGTATTACACCTTATGAAAAAGCAAAAGACGGTATCAAAGACTACTTGAGATCAGAAAAACAAATTAAAGCACTTGATGATTTGACAGAAGCTGCAAAGAAAAAAGCTGACATCAAATTCATGGATGAAAGATACAACCCTGAAGTTATCCAAAAGAAACTGACAAGACAAGTGGATGACGCTACAGGCGGTGCCGCAACTAAAGCAAAAGAACGAGTTAAAAAGAATAAAAAATAAATAAGATATTAAAAGAATGGCGGGAATCTTAAGATAAGATTCCCGCCATTCTTTTTACATTTGACAATGGTACGATTTTCCTGCAAAATCCTTTAAATAGAGGATTGAAAAAGGTCGTTAATATTTTAAAATTATATTGGGTGTTTTATAAAAATTTTGGGAGGCATTATGGATAGGATTATCAGCGAGAATGTAGAATTATACATGCCCGGCAACGAAGAAATGTCTGATTCTATAACTCAAAACTGGACAGAACAAGCCTTGGAATGTTATTCTATTGCTTGTGATTGCAAAAAATGTTCTTTATCAAACGGACACTATTCTTTCATATGCCAAATGCCAAAGGTAATCGACACACTTATTCAGACAGTCGGAGTTCCGGAATCGGTACGAAAGACTGCGTGATAAAGATTTTGTTATAGAACCTCGAATATTTTTGAATGCTGAAATTTTAAGATTCTGAATCGTCTTGGATTTGCTCCACGCTCACAAAGTTTCGCATTTGTGGCTTTGCCACAGTATGCTCAATTTGTTCGCTATCCGAATTCCACTTCGTTTCATACGTACGCAAATCCGCAAGTTCAGAATGACAAAATTTCAGCTTTTTAATATGAATAATAAAAAAATAGCCATAAACATCTTTGTTTTATGGCTTTTATTGTGTATGTGTCTGGTAGTCGTCATTATTTTTCAACGAATTTATGTTCGTTAAAATAGATAAGTTTTGCCAAATTCCACTGCTTTGCTTGAATCTCTTGGAATCTGTCTTTTATTTCGTCCAGTTCTCTTAACAGAGTATCCAAATCCTTGTTCTGCCTTGTATATACAGCAGAAATCGGGGATTCTTCTGTTGTTGAGTTATCAATCCATGCCGGATTGAAACATCCTGATTCAAATAACTGTTTTTCATTCATATCACATATCTCCTAAAATCAACAGCTATTAGCCTCTATCTGCTATCAGCGAATGGAAAAAATCCATAAGTTTAAAGTTTCCATATTTAAACGCATACGGTTTTTTTGTGTATTCACTGTTAGTAATTTTGTTTAATGTGTTCATTTCTTCTTCATTCAATGAACCGAAATCGAAACTTGTCATCTCTGCATAATCTAACATTAAATCTTCTACATCCATAATCTTTTTATCTGACATCTATACACTCCTTAATGTTTTCTAATCACAAATTTTATATCGGTTTAGTTCCATAAAATCTTTAGCTTTTGAATTAATATCTTTACATATATTTACAATTTGCCATCATGCACTAGAAAAACACTTAAACATGATTTATACTATCTATGTAGTAGTATTTTATCGCGAGTACTTTGCGCGTGGGTGAGTATGGACATGCCATCTGTTTGCAGGATTGATTTTGCGATGATATAAGGTAGAATTGTATAGTAATGTAAAATGTTATAGGAATTATTAGCAAAAAATTCTTATCACGATGGTTAAAAGTAGAAATTGCAGGTAGTAGGATTTGGAAAACACAGAGAACAAAGAATTAAAGAAAAACACTAAAGGAAAGAGTAAGTCCTTAAATTCTAACCCGATTGACAAAGTAAAATTGCCGATTGAGGGACTTAAGATGATTTCTGTGCCCAAAGATTCTGCAAAATCAGAAACATCATCAGAAGAGTTAAAAATTAAAAAGACAAGAAAAAGTCTTAACAATCTGATTAAACCGATTTCTGTTGCAGAAGAAGCAACTCTTGGCAGTATTGTTGAAACAATTAACAACTTAGACAGCAACAGAACCAAACCGCGTTCTTATGCTAATACTTATGCGCAGAATACTAATCCTATAACTTCTAATATTAATTATTTTGATGTTTTGAAAAGTTTTTCTGATGCATTCCAAAATAACAAAAATTTGAGCGGATTACTTGCTCAGCTTAACGATATTTTCGTAAATAAGCTGAGATGTAACTTTGTCGCATTTGGTTTACTGCACGAAAAATCAAAATGTATTAATCTGAAATTGTACAGTAAAACGGGAAATACATATTCATCAAAAGTTTTCTTATCCGATGAAAACAACCCGATTATTAAATGTTACAAAAACAGAGTCATAATTGATAAAGATAATATCAATTACCTGAACATTCCGTATTTGATGAAAACAAGTTCTGTCATTATTCCGATGATTTCAGTGAACAAATGTATCGGGGTAATGCTTGTCGGACAAGATATTTCAAATATCAAACTTAATTTGGCAACATTTTTTGCAAATTATATGGGAATGTTTGTTCACAATTTCCAATTGATTGAACAAACCAGCAAATATGCAAACACTGATACTTTGACTTCTTTGTATAATCACAGAGGATTCCAGGAGGTTCTTGCAAACGAATTAACCAAAGCTAAAGAAACAGATACTCCGCTATCTGTTGTAATGTTTGATGTAAACAATATTTCAAAAATTAATAGAGAACTCGGTCACGCCAAAGGTGATGAGGTTATCAAAACTATTGCGGAAAAAATTAAGCAAAATATAAGAACAAACGATAAAGCAGGACGCTACGGCGGAGATGAAATTGCAGTAATTATGCCTAATACTAATACTAAGGATGCAAAATATCTTGCCGAATATATCACATATTGTCTGTCTTGCTGTTTTGTGGATGATGTCGGTCCAATCAAGGTTTCTGTAGGGATTTCGACTTTCCCTGAGTGCACTATTGACCAAGAAAAATTGCTTATTTTAACAGAACAGGCAATGTTTATTTCTCAGGCAAAGGGCTACAAAGAAGGGATGTCCGCAATTGTAAGTTCTTCTGATTTCAATTTCTGGGATGATATGGCACTTAATTCCTTTGCGGAAGTTCTTGCAAAACGTCACTCTCAAATCGGTATCAACTTTGAAGAAGAACTCGTACACAAGTTCAACCAGGAAGAAATCCTGAACCACTCTCACTTGATGGAAATGGTTACATCTTTGGCGGGTGCAATTGATGCGAAAGACCCGTATACTAAAGGTCACTCAACATCTGTTTCCAGATACTCGGAAGCTCTTGCCCGTGCAGTTCGCCTTCCTGAGCAGGAAGTTGAACGCATCAAAATAGGCGCGCTGCTGCACGATGTCGGAAAAATCGGTATTCCTGAATCCGTATTGAAAAAGCCGGGCAAACTTGATGATGATGAATGGGAAATAATGAAACAACACCCTACAATCGGTGCAGAAAAAGTATTAGCTCCGAACGAAGCGTTAAGAGATTTGATTCCTATTGTCAAGTACCACCACGAAAGACTTGACGGCAAGGGTTATCCTGAAGGATTGAAAGGTAACCAAATCCCGCTTGCGGCAAGAATCGTATCTGTTGCAGACGCTTACCACGCGCTGGTCAGTGATAGACCTTACAGAAAAGGTATGCCTATTGAAAAAGCCTGTGCGATTCTGAAAGAAGGTGCCGGAACTCAGTGGGACAGCGATTTGGTTCGCCAATTTATTTCTATCGCTCCGTCACTTACAACAAATGTGTAAAAAATGCCGGATATCTGATGAATCCGGTATTTTTTTTAACTCGTTATTTTACCATTTCAGCCATCAGAAGCTTCGCTTTTTCAAGCTGAACATCGTGTTTTTCAATTATATCAGTATTGTTAAACCTAACTTCAACATCGGGTTTTATGCCGAGTTTGTTAATATCATTTCCTTTCGGAGTAAGATACTTGGCTATAGTTAAATTTATACCTGTTTCATTCGGCATGGGAATTATTTTTTGCACCATTCCTTTGCCATAGGTCTTTGTACCTATAAGCTTTGCCCGATGATAGTCTTTCATCGCACCCGAAAATATTTCACTGGCACTGGCACTGGCACCATCAATCAATAAAATTACAGGTTTATCTATATTAATATTTTTATCTTCCGCCATAACATCGTAATGGTAGCCGTTTCGACCAACTATACTTACGATTTTACCTTTCGGGATAAAAATATTTGAAATAAATACGGCATTAGGCAGCAATCCGCCAGTATTCCCGCGAATATCTATGATAAGCCCTTTTGTATCATTTGTATTTTCTAACGCTTCCAAAAACTCGTTTGGGGTTGAATTACTGATAAAACTTGCAATCTGAATATAGCCGATATCTTTTTCTTTAGTACTTTTGACGGTTTTTATCGTAATTTCTTTTCGGATAATTTTCTTTTTTAAAATTTCATTGTCACGTAAAACATCTATACTAACAAATGTATTTATCGGGCCTTTCACAAGATTTGCAACTTCAGCAAGTGATAATCCGCTCACTTTCTTCCCATCAATTGAAATAATAGTGTCACCTTGTTTCAAATCCGCAAATTGCGCAGGAGTATTCTCCATTACGTTAATTATTTTTATTTTGCCCGAATTATTAACAATATTTACCCCAATACCTGAAATCTTGGAAGTGATAGAACTGTTTTGCTCGGCAAATTCTTCCTTGGTCAGAAAACGTGAATACGGGTCATCAAGACTTGCCAGCATTGATTCAATAGCAACTTTGGCATCATCTGAGGTTTTGATTTTTCCTCTGTAATGGTTTTTCCACCTGACCCAATACTGTTTATTATAATTCGGATCATAGTATTCGTGTTTTACAAGCTGCCATGTATAGTCAAAAAGTTTTTGCGGTGATACTTGAGTTGTATTTACACTTTTTTCTTCAACGTTCAAAAGCGGGTTGTGATTATCAAGAAAAAAAGCATTTACAGCAAATAAAGTTATTGCTGCACCTGCCAATAGTATAACCGCTTTCGTCCTTCTTCTCATAGTTATTATTTAACATCAAGGATTTTTTATAATCAATATACTTTCTTATTAAGTTTGGTAATTATTCAAAAATCTTTATAAATTATTAAACCCCGGAGAATAAGACGGAAGGTTTTTATAGCCTTCATTTTGAACAACGGCTTTTTTAATATATTTATTTGTGTAATTACCTTTTTCTAAAAGTTTTTTCAAAGTGTTTTCACGTTTGACAAGAGCACTGGATTCCTGATTACTTTCAGGATAAATCTTTAAGATTTCATCCCAAACAAAAGCCTCCATCGTCCAGGCATAAGTTTCTTCTGCGAGTGAATTGAACTCGTCCTGGTGTAATGCTTCGTGTGCTAATAGTGCCGCCAAAGCTCCTGCCGGAGCATCTTTGTGTTTTTTATTTATATATATAAATAAATTTTTCCCTTTTTTCCAGCCTAGTGCATCAAAATTTGCATAATCCTGTTTGATTAACCCTAAATCCCTGAACTCAATTTTCATAGGTCTTTGAGATAAATTACTTCCCAAAATAGCGTTACGCGAAAACATCCCTTCCGTTTCTTTCAGCATGTCCAAAGCAACATAGAAAACTTCTTCCTTACCGATTTCTTTGTAAGTCGGTGTAATTTGCTTGATATATTCAGGTGTATATTTTGCCGGATACTGGTGCGGAACTGATGTTTCAGGCATTGCTGCACCGAATGACGGCTGCAAAGTCAGCAGAATTGCCGTAGCTGCCAGTATATATTTTGCCGTTTTAATAACGTTCATATTCTTCATTCCTCCAATTAACTCCCTCGTATATCATGTAGTATATCCATCTTTTTTTTGAAATCAAAAATTTTGGGAGATAACTTATTATTTCTTAACTTTTCTGTTCAGTTTTACCAATTCCGAATATAAGAACTTGTACTCATTGGAATCATCAAGGTTTTGAGCTTCTGAGATATATTCAAGCGCAGTTTTGTAATCTTCCTTTTTCTTATAAAAATCGCTCATAGTCTTATAGTATTCTGCATTGTTCAAATCGTACAGAATCGCACGTTTCATACATTCAATTGCTTCATCCAAATCATTTTCTTTTTCCCTCACAAGAGCAAGGTAATAATACCCGTCAGAACAGTTTATATCAAGCGAGATTGCATCTTGCGCGTATTCCTTAGCCGTTGATAGGTCTTCTTTTAAAAGTGCTGTTCTTGCCCCCAGTATGCAGCCCAAAATGTAATTCGGATTAATTTCAAGAATTTTTTGTGCAAGCTCCAACGCTTTGTCATAATTTTTTTCTTTAATATGTATTTCAGCCAAATCACTCAAATAATTTAAATTATCCGAATTGGCTGAAATCACGCTGTTTACAAGCTCTTCTGCTTTATTAAACATATTCAATTCCGTATAAATCTTACTCAATGAAATTTTTGTAAAATCATCATTAAATCCTTTTTCAAGATTTTCTTCCAAGATTTTCTGAGCACCAATAAAGTCGTTATTTTTTGCCAAAAGCAACGCTCTTAAAACTCTTGCCTGCGGATGTTCGGATTTAATCGCCAAAATCGCATCGGTTTCTTTTTGCGCTTTTACAAAATCCTTTTTATCAAAATACAAATACGCCAAAGAATATCTGTAATCCAAATTGTCAGGAGCTATATACAAGGCTTTTGCATAAGCCTTTTGGGCTTCCTCAGTCCAACCATTGTAAAAATACGCATTTGCAAGATTATAATAATATTTTGCATTTGATTTATCAAGATTTGCAGCTTTAGAAAAGTTTTTTATAGCCTCTATAAAATCCATGTTCTCTAAATCAAATAATCCCAAATAATTCAAAATTTCAGGGTTTATCGAATTTTTACCGATACGTGAAAAAATTTCGCGTGCACCATCAAAATCATTTTCATCAAATTTAATTTTTCCGCAAAGTAAAAGCACCTCTTCATCATCTTGATTACACTGTGACAAAAGTTCTTTTGCCTGCTCGGTTTCGCCGTTTTCATAATAAGAACTTGCACATTCGGATTTTACATCATCTGTAAAAAATTCGCTTTCTTTGTACTTGTCTATCTCGACGAACAACTTTAATTTAATTAGAGCTTTAATTAAAGATTTTAGATTTTCACTGTTTTGGTATGAGTCAAAGAGTTTCTGTGAAAGTTCCAAAACTCTGTTCCAGTCACCTTCGCGCTCTTTTATTGTACGTGTAAGTTTCAAACTGTTCTCGTGACTTGGATTTATCTGCAAAACTTTTTCAAAATATTGATTAGCACGGGTATAATTGTTCAGCAGAAAATAAAGTTCTCCGATTTGAGATAAGATTTCAATATTATCAACCTCTATCTCCAGTGCCTTGTAAAGCTTCTCAATTGCAGGTTTATACAACTTTGATTCTTTCAAATCAAAAGCTTGTTTAATATAATCAATACTTTGCATCTCTTCCATAATTTTATCCGTTTCTATTCATCAATATCACCTTGCGGAATGTAAATTTCTCCGCTTGGCTCTACAGGTTTTTCTTTTTCCTTCTTCCCAAAAAGTCCCTTAAATTCCCAGGTTTTCTTTTTAGGTTTTGGCTCCTCAACTTTTTTGTTTATAATAATCAAAACCTCATCTTCTCCCGCCATTTTCAAATTGTTACGGGCAATTCCCTCAAGACTGTTATCAGAAGTTACCATCTTTTTTTCGGATTTAAGGTCTTCGTTTCTGGCTTGAGCTTGCTTCAGCAGGTTTTCAAGCGTAGCCGATTTCCCTTGATAGGAAACTATTTTTGAGATATTTAATATCGCACCGTATCCGATTTCTATCAAGCAAAAAATCAACACAACAGTAAGAAAAGAATAATAAAAACCTGTTTTTGTATTAAGTTTACTTCTCTTTTTTTGTATTTTTTTGCTGCTATTTTGCTTGTTATTATTTTGTGCCAATATCAATCCCTCTGTAATAAATTATAAACAAAATTTGTTTAACATACAAAAATATGTTTATAAATTTACAATCTGAATTTGGTATCAATTTTGAATCGGTTTTTTACGATTGAATTATTTTCATCAAACACCGAACTTGTACCTAAATCTATTGTAAATCGGTCTACATCATATTTTGCAAAAGGTTTGATTGATAACACAAATTCTGCAATTTTAATATTTTTGGCAAAATTAGCCGAAAGAGTTTCTTTAAGCGAGAAATACCGTCCTAATTTGACCTCCGGAGCAAATGAAAAATAGTCATTGTAATCACCGTTAGTACTGTTTACCGTCTTTGAAAATTCTGTATTAAACGCGCCGTATTTCATATCATAACGGGAATACAAACTTGTCGATTGGCGAACCTCTCCATAGGTAATCTTTTGTTCATACTGAGTACCTGTCGAAAATGAGCCGATTTTTTCGGATACATCGTAATTAAGCTCCTTGATGTTATATTCCAGGTTACTGAATTTTGAAAAATTATTATTATTCAGAGTTAAGACTTGAGGGAAATTCCCGAATTTTATAGATTCAACTCTTGATGGGGTCTTGATATTCAATTCCTGAAAATCTTTGATGTCATCTTCTAAAGATATAGCGTCTTCATCTTCATCATACGAAGTATAACCGTATAACACATCACTGTACATATCACTGATTTCATAATCAGCCTCAATATCATCATCTGAAAGTTCTTCCTGATCTGATTTTGGCGAAGTATCTTCCGTAATATCATCACTGACGATAACAGATTGCTCCCCTTCTACTTGCCCAACAGAATCTTCCTGCCCTTCATCTTCATCAGGAATATGATAAACAAAAACTTTTGGAGCATCATCTTTTTCCAGGTTCTTGTCATTTGAAGACTTTGCATTGCAGGGTAAAATTGTCAAGATTAAACATATTATCAGTAAGCTAACCTTCTTCATACATTTTATTCTACACCATTTTTTGATTTTCATCAATCATCTTTTTATTTGAATAAGAAAACCACAATCCGTATCGTTAAATTTTTGTTATAAAACTATAAGACTTGACAAATAAAAAATTATGTGGTAACATACAGGTGGGGTAAATGTATATTTATAAGTCTTATCAT
>JAMPCZ010000036.1 GCA_023665935.1 Muribaculaceae bacterium
CTCTTTTTAATATAAAATGTTACACCTCAGATACGGAACACTTAAATTCCGGAGCTGAATCCATTTTTGCAATTATTTCATCAAAAGTCAGCAAGCCTTCAGTTGCGCCAAATTTTGAAACAACACCTGCTGAATTTATGGAAGCAGCAACAAGCGATTTTTCTATATCGCCCTTGAATTTATATAAAGCTGCGCAAAAAGTAGAAGCAAAGGCATCACCTGCGCCCAGCGTAGACATCACGGGACCTTTAAAACAAGGACAATAATAGTATTTTTTGCCATCATAAGCATAAGCTCCCGCCCCGCCATCAGTGATTACAATAACTTGATAATCGGAAACTTTCAGCTTCTTGAACATTTCTTTTAAATCAGGGTGAATCAAATGGTTAGAATACTTAACATCTTTTGTATCAGAGCGCAGAGTAATATTAGTTGCCATAGATGCTTCTTCTTTGTTCAAAACTACAATCTGTGCATACTCTAAAATATTTTTCAAATAAGAAAACCCTTTTTTAATCCCCGTAGTTCCTGCATTAAAACAAACATACGTATCATTTTCTTTTGCAAACTTAACAATACCGTCCAAAACCTTATTACTTTCACCGTTCAACGGCGCGATATAAAGCAATTTAGCTTTCCTTATTGCGTCAAAATCTATCTCGGATTTTCGGATATGAGCATTTGCCCCCCTGTGAGCAAGAACAGTTCTATCGCCCTCAAAACTTGTCAAAATTATCGAAAACCCGGTTGAATCATCTTCATCTTGAATAACTGAGGACACGTCAACTTTTGTCCACTTGAAAAATTCAAATATGCCTTTTGAATAAATATCATCACCAACTTTAAAAATTGCACCCGTGTCAAATCCGAGATTAGCAAAATTTGTTGCAGTGTTTACGCCGCCTCCACCAACTTTTGAATCGAAATCGGTTATCTCAATTTTTGAACCATAAGGATAACTCATATATTCTGCATTACTGTCTTTTTTGCGCACAGACACAATGTTTGCATCATCACATTCTACAAAAACATCCATCGTCGCACTGCCGATTGTTATAATATCACAACTCATAATCATTACTCCCTTAACTTATATAACTCATTATAACATAATGGAAAATTTTACGCCAAATTAAAAAAGCGAACCAAAATTTCGTCATTCCGAACTTGGTTCAGAATCTTGAAATTTTGATCCGCTTAATAAATTTCAATATCAAAAGTTTCTATTGAACTTTAGTTTTATCTTCTTCTGTCACGCCTTTAATTGTCAAGTTTACACGACCTTTTTCGTCTATCTTAACAACCTTAACAATGACTTCTTGACCGATAGTTAAATGAGGTTCAATTGTTTCAATTCTTTCGTTACAAACTTGAGAAATGTGAACCATACCGTCTTTGCCGCCGCCTAATTCAACGAAAGCTCCGATTGGGATAATTCTTACAACTTTACCTTTTATAACCATTCCGACTTCAGGTTTGAATGTCAAATCTTTAATCATCTTGATAGCGATTTGAGCACCTTCCTGATCATTAGATGTAATAGTTACAACACCAGAATCCTGAATATCAATTTCTGCACCTGAAGCATCAATAATTGCACGGATTTGCTTACCGCCAGGTCCTATAACTGTTCCGATATCTTCGGTTGGAATAGTCATAGTCGTAATACTTGGTGCAAACGGTGACATAGGTCCCGGTTCGGTGATAGCTTCTCTCATTTTACCCAAGATATGCAATCTGCCTTCTTTAGCTTGAGCCAAGGCACGTCTTAAAGTTGCATTTGCAATACCTTTAGCCTTCATATCCATTTGAAGAGCAGTAATACCTGTATCATTACCGGTAACCTTAAAGTCCATATCACCCAAGAAGTCTTCAATACCTTGAATATCAGTAAGCACAACAGGTTCTTTGCCTTCCTCGGTAATCATACCCATTGCAACACCGCCAATCATACATTTTACAGGAACACCTGCGTTCATCAAAGCCATAGAAGAACCGCAAGTGGAAGCCATTGATGTAGAACCGTTAGATTCTAATACGTCAGAGGTTACGCGGATTGTATATCCAAATTCTTCTTGAGAAGGAAGAGCAGGAATATTAGCACGTTCAGCCAAAGCTCCGTGACCAACTTCACGTCTGCCAGGACCTCTAAGCGGTTTAACTTCACCAACAGAGAATCCCGGGAAGATGTATTTGTGCATATATGTTTTTTCTGTTTCAGGGTCTACACCGTCAAGTTCTTGCTTCATTGAAGGACCGGCAAGGGTTGCTACTGACAACACCTGAGTTTGACCTCTTGTAAATACAGCTGAACCATGAGCACGAGGAATAACACCAACTTCGCACCAAATCGGACGAACTTCGGTTGGTTTTCTACCATCAGCTCTAACGCCTTCATCTAAAATCATTGTTCTCATGATTTTCTTTTCAGCATTTTTGAATTCTTCTGCAACAAAGTCAATGCCTGTTTCTTCAATGATTTGCTTGATATAATGATCATCAGCCAAAGCGTCAATTTTTTCTTTAACAAGTTTTTTTGCTTCTTCTAATTTTTCTTGACGATAAGCTCTGTCAAAATTGTGATAAGCATCAAAAATCATTGCTCCGGCTGTTTCGTTGATGATATTTTTCAACTCGGTTGTATCGTAAGGATTAACGAATTCTTGTTTTTCAACTCCGCAAGCCTTAGCAAATTCAACTTGAGCTTCACATTGTTTTTTAATTTCTTCTTGAGCAAACTCAACTGCAGCCATAATATCGTCTTCTGTAACAAATTTACAACCTGCTTCAACCATAATTACAGAATCATGAGTACCTGCTACAACAATATCTAAATCAGATTCTTTAGCTTGTCTGTGAGTAGGGTTAGCGATCAGATTACCTTCGCTGTCACGAGAGACTCTGACTGCACCGATAGGTCCTTCAAACGGAGCTCCTGAAAGCATTAGAGCGCAAGATGCACCAAGCATTGCCAAAGTATCAGGCTGGTGTTCTTGATCATAGCTGAACAATTGAGCCACAATTTGAATATCATTTCTATAACCTTTAGGGAATAAAGGTCTGATAGGCCTGTCAATCAATCTTGAGACAAGGATAGCTTTATCGCTTGCTTTACCTTCTGAACGGTTGTAGCCGCCCGGAATTCTTCCGATTGAGGACATTCTTTCTTCATAATCAATTAATAACGGGAAAAAATCAATCCCAACACGAGGTTCTTTAGATACAACACAGTGAACAAATAGCATTGTGTCACCGCATCTTACAGTAACTGAACCGTTTGTAGATTGCCCATACTTGCCTGTTTCAACGGTAACGGTATTACCACCGATTTCCAATTGAAAGCTTTTTGTTTCAGGTTTCATAATAGTTTACCTTTTCTTTCTGCGCACTATCTTTGCGCCTTAAAGTTATACACTTCCATATTACGTATTAATTATAACTCAAAAATAAAAATTAATTAAAGTTTTGAAAAATAATGCCGATAAAAAGTATAAGGCAGTAATAAATGGTAAAATTATGGACAAAAAGATTGTAAACAATTGCGATAATACTCGCGTTAGAAAAAGAGAACCTTTGGTAAATATTCCGGTTCAAAAAAACAAAAATAACGTACCTATTTTTAATGCAGATACGGTAAGAAATAATAATCTAAAAATTTCTCATAAAACTTTGCTTGGTCAAGTTATGCAAGAAATAATAGGCAAATATGAAAACTTCCAGGGCAAAGCACCTACCTTCATTACAGGAGAAGGTAACGAAAGACTCCAATGGTGTGCATATACAACGACCTATGCAATTGGTAAGGTTTCAAAAATGAAAGGGGTAAAAAATCCAGTAGAAAATTTCAACAAAGTTTCTGAATATATTAATTGGGCTAAGGGTCAAAATAGATACAGACCTATTAAAACACAAGATGTTTCCCCCGGCAATATGACTTCAGCAAGAAAAGCCAGAGAAAATGAAATACGGCAGCAATTAGGCAGAATGAAAGAAGGAGATCTTATAATTTGGAAAAGTAATTATTGTGCGAAAACCAATATTGGCGGAAAAGCCAAAATTAAAGAATTCAAAAGCAGTCATATCGGTATGATTGAAAAAGTCGAAGGCAACTATGTTTACGTAATAGAAGGTAATGCTAACGTAGCAAAGTCAGACAGGGACTTTGAACGCTACTTAAATTTAACAGATTCAATAGTAGGAAATCAATCCGCCGGAGAAATAGTTGAATTAAACCTGAATGACGGAGTAATTCGCAAGAAATATTCAGTTGAAGCACTTGCAAAATACGGATATAGCGGATTTATCAATATGAATGGAATTTCAAACTAATAGGCTAAAAAAAACTTTTATGTAATAATAGAATAATAAAAAGCATGAATAACAAAAATGGCTTCGTAGCTCAGCAGGATAGAGCAGTGGTTTCCTAAACCAAAGATCGCGCGTTCGAATCGCGCCGGGGCCAATTTCTATGAGAAATGGACGCGGCAATGATGAAAACGCCTTTTGCGTTTGAGCGCGAGTGAGCTGTACTTTTTTGAGTAATTTGAATGAAAACATTTTAATGTCGGTTGGGCATACTTGCCCAACAACGCTAAATCACAGGTGGACGGAAGGTGATAGATTATCTCAATTTCAAAACGGTTATATCACTCTTTTTCTACTCACCTTAACTTTTTATTTTTCTAAAAAATCATTTTATTCTTACACAACAAGGCAAATTTATCCCTGATTACCCAAAGAACAATTTGAGTATCTCTCACTTGTTACTATGAAATACCAGGTTTTTTGTTTATTGTTTAAAAACACCATTAAAACCGATTCTGTAATTATGAACATTGTTAAGAATTGTAAAATCGAATATTTTAAACCTCAAATACAGATAGGAAGGGGGAGTAAGTAAGTAAGTAAGTAAGTAAGTAAGTAAGCGCAAATTATCTTTTTACAGTTTTTCTGAATATTGAAAGGAGAACACTATGCAAGTATTACTCAATCCTTATTTACAAAATTATAATTCAAAAATTCAAACATCACAAAAAATTAATTTCAAGGGTTTAGAACAAACTCCTAAAAAACAAGGCAAAATTTTGGGAATGACTTTCCCTAAGCAAGATACAAATTTAGGTTTAGAACCTTCTATTTTAACCGTATTGCCGGATGGCGATAATGTTGAATATCTTCTTGATCATAAGGTTGACAAATATCCGGAGAAAGAAGTTGATAAATATTTATGCAGTGTTTACATTACCGGTATGGAAGAATTTATTGAATGGGCTAAAAAACACCCTAAAGAAAAGATTATTGCCGGAGGTTATGAACCTACAATTAACCCGCAAGACTTTTTACCTTATGCAGATAGAGTTATTACAGGACCTTGTGATTCGTTCAATGATACAATGGCACAGAGCGGAAGAATCGTTAAAGGGATTACTAAGAATCAACGAATACCGCGCTATGATTTATATGACTTAAAATTAAACCAGCAAATTATCCCGGATAAAATGCCTAATGATATTGTAACTTCCATCAACACATCAGAAGGCTGCCCGAATAACTGTGATTTTTGCTGTTCACCACTAATGGTCAACAGAATTATGAGTAAACCGACAGAACTGGTTGAAGAAGAAATCAGTTATCTAAAACAATATGAGCCAAAGTGGATTTTTATCAGGGATGAGAACTTTCCGCTTCAACGTGATTGGAAACAAAAATTGGCAGCAATTAGCAAATTGGATGCAAAAATTTATCTGTTTGCTTCCGCAAATCTGCTTAATGACGACACTTTGAAGTTCATGAAAGACAACAATGTTTATATGACTTGCTTAGGCTTAGAAGATATTACAACAGAATATGCCAAGAATAGAAAGCTTGATGAAGTTTGTGAAAACCTATACAAATACGGTATTTATAAATATTTATCATTCATTGTTGACCCGACAAAAGTTAATACAGACGAAAAATCAGATGCATATTATACAAAACTAATGCAAAGATTTGCAGACTTATGTCCTGAAATGGTTTGCGGGAATTTCTTAATGCCATTTAGAGGCACAAAGCTATGGGATAAATATAAACATTTGGTATCTTTTGATGACTACAAAGAATACAACTCAAAATCAGCATTCTTAGAAAAAGATCCTGAAAGAAAACTTGTTGATGAGTTTAATATGTTCAAGTATCAGTGGCAATATTATATGTCTGAATTGTACAAAAGTATCAGAGAATTTCAAACGGGCGACACTTTACACTTACGCTTTTTAGAATTAAAAGAGATGTTTGTAAACAAAATTCAGGCTGCTCTTGCCCAAAATCCGGATTCAGAAGCGTTGAACAATTTGAAATTATAGTACAGGGGTTAATTGTATGAAAATATTACCCGTATCATATAGAAATTTTCAACCATATAATAAAACAAAAAATTCTCCGAATTTTACATCTGATTCAAAGAATATAGTCCGCACGACCGAGCCTGAACTGAATAATTATATCAATGTTTTATCTAGCAAATACAAAGTAAGTGCGCACATACAATTCTTTTTAGATGCGTTAAACAAAATAAAAACAAGCGGTTCAGGAATTAAAAACATCACTGATATTGGTTGTTGTGATGGAATGCTGACAAGGACTATCAGCAAATATTTGGACAAAGATGTTAAATTCTACGGATGTGATTTATCGGAAGAAATGCTTGATATTGCAAGAAATGAAGATAAAAAAGCCGGAATTAACAGCGTTTACCAAGTTGCAAATGCATTTACACTGCCTTATGAAAATAATTCAATGGATGCAATGATACTATCAAGCATAATGCATGAGCTATATAGTTATGCATCTCCAGAATTTGGCGAAAAAGAATATTCCAAAGATTCAATTCTTCATTTTATGCAAAAAGCCTACGAAATTTTAAAAGCTGGCGGGGTTTTGATAATAAAAGATCCTGCTACTTGTGATGAAAATTATAATGACACAGTACGCTTTTCTAATATCAACAAAGAAGATGGCGAAGTTCCGTTTATTAAAGATAAAAAATCTTTAATAAATGCTGATGTCACAAAACTTTGTTCCTTAAATAAATTGCAGAGATTTTGTATGGAGTTTAAACCGGCACAAGGTTTTATTAAATGGGAAAATGAAGATTGTATTATGCCAAAATGGCTTGTAACAGAGTTCTTAAGACAAAGAAAGTGTATCAGAACTCCTGAATACTGGGCTTATGAGATTAAAGAACGATACGGCACAATGCGTCCCGAAGAAATGAGAAATTTTGCAAAACAAGTCGGATTTGATGTCCTAAAGGCTGAAAATTTATCAATTTCAAATAGAGTAAATGAATATGCAATCAGAGATGATGAGTTTACTATATATGATAACAACGGGAAAAAACTGACATTTGAAGATTTCCCTATGTTTTTACAAGTTGTATTAAGAAAACCTCAAAAATAGAAAAATAAATGAAAGGAAGTATACGATCCTATTATTAAATATACCGTTGGCGATATACGTGCAGATTTTTACCGTAAATGGCCAAAAAGTTCTTAGCGACTGTGCTTATCCAGAGCCTACTGGTGAGATAGAGCAGATGGATAACATATTGAAAAGTGTATTCTCCAACCCTTTATCAAAGTGCAAATAAATAATATTAAAAACGTATACACAAAGCAATATTTATATAATTATTTATATATTTAAAAATTCATTTACAATCTTTAGAACTGCATCAGCGTATTCGTTGTGCATATTATAAAATATATGGCTTGCACCTTGTACCTCAATGACTTTGTTTTTGTTCGGGTGTTTTGTATATGAATTTACTTTTTCCATAAATGCTTTTGGACTGTCCCCCGTAACAGAATCCTTTGCCCCTATTAAAAATAAGCCGTTCGGTTTTATGTTATATAAAGAATCAAACTCGCCATCATTTGATAATACAGGACAATTTTTTAAGTTTTCGGCATTATAAAAATCCATAACAGTATTTGCCGTCATCGGAGAAAATCCGCCAAATAACCAAGGCATAATATAATCGCCATTACCCCCATCAATATATTGTTTAGCTAAATCCAAGCATTTATCAATATTTGGCATTACTTTCCACCAATGCGCTAAATCAACAGGACAGCTTACAATAAAATAGTCAACAAAATCATCCGGTGTATTGCCAAGGTAATTTATTATTTTATTTGAGCCTAAAGAATGCCCGGCAAGAATTATTTTTTTATAACCTTCATTTTTTGCCCAAATCACATAGCTTTCTACATCTTCATAGACTTTGTCAAATTCATCAAATACAACACCTGTAACTCTTTGCTTCTTTATTGAGTGGTCGGTATAGCTAAAACATGAAAACGAATCCATTGCATGAGCAATGATACAAGCAATGCCGTTTTCCTGCAGGCGCAGTCCTGTTGTATACAACAATTCGTTTTGAAAAATGTTTGAGCAAATGCCGGTAAGCATTATTAAAATTGTGTCTTTGGAAGGAGCATCAAAAAATGCCCCTTTGAGCTCCAAACCTCTTTTTGTATTAATTTTTTGTATTTTCATTTTGTTTCCTATTTTAAATTTTCTCTATAAAATGTTTCAATTTTATCAAACGGAATTTTGTCAAAATTATCATATAAATCAGTATGACTTGCGCCTTCAATAATCAAAAGTTCTTTATTATCACCTTGTAATTTTTTAAAGGCATCTTCTGAAAAATATCTGCTATGGGCGTTTTCGCCATGAATCATCAGAACCGCGCTTCTGATTTCTTCAGAAAAAGCTAAAATCGGCTGATTTATAAAAGACATGCACCCTATGACATTCCAGCCGTCATTAGAATTCAATGAACGTGCGTGGTAACCTCTTTTGGTTTTGTAATAAGCATAATAATCTTTTGCAAATTGCGGTGCATCCTCAGGCAGCGGGTCAACTACTCCGCCTCCTCTTTTATAAGTACCGCCTTTTAAAACATTTTTAAAATCTTCGATTCTTTGTGCGTTTAAAGATTTTTTCATTTCATAACGAGCATCAACATCTGTTTTATCAAAATATCCGAATGCGTTAACTCTGCTCATATCATACATCGTTGAAGTTACGGTTGCTTTAACTCTTGTATCAAGTGCGGCGGTATTTAATGCCATTCCGCCCCAGCCGCAAATACCTAAAATACCGATTTTTTCAGGGTCAATATTTTCTTGAACTGAAAGAAAATCAACCGCCGCCATAAAATCTTCCGTATTTATATCAGGAGAAGCCATATATCTTGGTTCACCTTTCGATTCACCGGTAAAAGAAGGGTCAAAAGCAAGAGTAATAAAACCTCTTTCCGCTAAAGTCTGAGCATATAACCCGGAAGATTGCTCTTTTACTGCCCCAAAAGGTCCTGAAATCGCAATCGCAGCCAGTTTGCCTTTTGCCTCTTTTGGTGTGTATAAATCACCAACAAGCTCAATACCATATCGGTTTTTGAAACTTACTTTTTTAACATCAACTTTGTCTGATTTTTGGAAAGTTTTATCCCAATTATCTTTTGCTTGCACCATATTGTTTACTCCTGTTAAAATTACTACTGCAAATAAAAATGTTAGAAATTTTTTTATCATAATCTATCCTTTTATAATTAACTAGTATTATACTCAATACACCATATAAGTATTATTTACGACAAACAGCGAAATAGCAAATACTTATATTGTATAATATGTAATGCTTGACAGGTATTACAGAAAATAATAAAATAATTATATGGAAATAAGAGTATTAAAATATTTTTTAACAGTAGCAGAAGTCGGAAACATCACAAAAGCCGCAAATTCTATGCACTTGACTCAGCCGACATTATCAAGACAATTACAGGATTTAGAAAAAGAGTTAGGGCAAAAACTTTTTATCAGAGGTAATCACAGCGTTTCTCTAACGCCGGAAGGCATGGTTTTTAGAAAACGCGCTCAAGAAATTATGGAGCTTGTTGAAAAAACAGAAAAAGAGTTTTCCTCAATAAAAGATGAAGTCACAGGGGATATTTTCATAGGTTCAGGCGAAACAAAAACAATAAAAATAATTGCGGATGTTATGAGAACATTAAAAAATGATTATCCTAAAATTAAGTTCCATATTGTATCAGGTGACAGCGAAGATATCGCCGAAAGACTTGATAAAGGGCTGCTGGACTTTTGTATTTTTATTGAACCTTTTAATTTTGAAAAATATAATCACATAAATTTATGCGAAAAAGATATTTGGGGAATTTTGCTTAGGAATGATGACCCTTTAGCTAAAAAGAAAAGTATAACGATTGAGGATTTAATGGGTTTGCCGCTGCTTATCTCAAGACAATCTATAAAAAACACAATTGACAAAAACCCTATATTAAATTGGTTTGGCAATAATTATGAAAAAATAGATATAGTAGGCACATACAACCTTTTATATAACGCTGCAATTATGACCGAAGATAAAATCGGTTACGCACTTGGTTTAGACAGATTAATTGCAGATACTCTAAACAGTCCTTTAACGTTTAGACCCCTAAATCCTAAATTGGAAGTGGAAGTTTCTATTGCATGGAAAAAGAATCAGGTATTTTCACCTGCGGCAAAATTGTTTTTGGATGAATTACACAAAAAGCTGCTTAATACATCTTATAGTAAGTCTTAACAAGCCGCTTAAACCGTCATTTAGGGGTGGAAAACCTGCTTTTACATTATCTTTCATGATTGTTAGTATCATTCTTTTGGCTTCGCGTACGGTCAAGTTAGCCCTTGGAATTTCTGAAACATGCACAAAATCTTCGATATCTGATTTTTTGCAAGAATAAAATACTCGTTTGTTTCGAGCGCAAAAATCATACACATCAAGGGAAAATTTATCCGGCTTTGGCAACGCACATCTTGTATCTAAAAGATAAGCTCTTCCGTTATAAATCCCAACCTGCCTTGTCTTAGATTTATCGAAATCAAAAGATGGTTCAAATCCTTCTTTTGACATCCTTTTTATTACATCAACACAATCCTCTTGAGTGACAGATGAAATATCCGCTTTTGGCTGGCGGACAAAATAGAAATTATTAATCTTCACTACAGGAGAGCTGAAAGGTATATCAAATTCAGGATTATGCCTTCTGTATTCCAAAAAGTTTTCTTGAGAACATTTTAAAACACCTTTTTCACCTAAATCAAAAACCGTTGACAATCCGCCATGACCTGCAAATCCTTTTATATCAGACTTTTTAATATCTTTATTTTCCTCAAGGTATACATCCAAACACGCCCTCAAATCTTTGTGAAAAGGCGCGGTGTATCCTTTTTGATACCTAGAATAAAAATCATCAAAAGTTTCATTGATTTTTGAACCCCTGAATGATGTATGACAAAATGATGGTTGAAAACTTATCTTCATATTTGGATTAAAACTCCTAAAAATTATTTTTGCGTAAAAATGCAGCAGAAAGATTATTTATGACAAATGTAACAAAAGATTAATATAAATGATAATTATGGCAATTATAAAGGTTATACAACCTTTATATATGTAAGAGAAATTGGGGAAATAAAGAAATGACACTGGGATTTATGCCTGGCGCGGCATACACGAACCCTATTTTAGCACCTTGGCTAAATGGGGGCACAGCGGCAGGAAATACATCAACAAATACGTCGTATGGAGGCGGAATAACGAATTACCAATATCCATTGCTGGATTTTGCAAATGGGCGGTATGTAATTCCAAAATTCAGCACGCCGACGAATTCAAGTTTTAGTTTTAACAGGTTCGGCTCTTGCGGAGGGATACCAATCTTTGAGCTGCCCGGTAAAAAATCATCGTATACCTCCAAGCGAAAAGAAAGCCAGGGGCTTTTTGACACAGTATTTTCATACGGTAAAAAAGCTTGGAACTTCATAAAAGGTATTGGCAAAAGTATTCTCAATACTGCTGCAAAATACTTAGGATTTAACGAAAAGAACGGCTCGTACAAAAAATTCACAAACGGGCGAACGGAAGCTTGGTGCGCCGACTTTGTAACCTATGTAGTAAAAGAGGCATTCAGAGCCGCGGGAAAACCTATACCTAAAGGATTTGGCTCACCATCTGTTTCAGGTCTTATGAGCTGGGGTAAATCTCAAGCAGGCAGATGGGTTCAAGTTGCTGGAAAAAGTAATCGCGCAAGTATTATAAAATCCAACGTTAAACCGGGCGATATAATTATCTTCAAAAGTGCAGGCGCATCACACACCGGACTTGTCGAAAGTATTGCCTCGGACGGAACAATTCACACTATCGAGGGTAATACATCAGATAGAGTTGCTCAACGGAAACACTCGCCAAATAAAGCTACCATCACAGGATTCATAAAAATGGCATAACAAAAACTTAGAAAGTAAAAGGTAATAAGGCGGAGCCTTCGGCTCCGCCTTTAATTTAAAACCCCGCACCGCGATTATTATAATCGCGGTGCGGGGTTAAGACTTATGCCCGGGGGGAATCAAACCCCCGACCTTGAGCTTCGGAAACTCACACTCTATTCAACTGAGCTACGGACACATAAAAAGCCGGAAACTCCGGCTTTTTTAACCTAATTTTTGTACATATAATCCGCCGCATTAACTCTTTGTCTAGCCACCTCAGGAGCTTCAAAGAATGGACATTGAGAAATGCCTAAAAGAGCAGCGATAAGAGAACTTGGGAAAATTTCAACCGCATTGTTCAAATCTTTAACTGCACTGTTATAGAATCTTCTAGCGGCTGCGATATGTTCCTCAACTTCAGAATAAGTTTGCATAGCTTGTATCATTGTTTGATCTGATTTCAATTGCGGATAATTTTCAACATTGACCATCAATTGACCCATTTTTGAAGCTATTGCATTATCCAAATTGATTTTTTCAGAAATAGTATCTTGATTTGAACGTAATCCGGCAGCTTGACTTCTTAACTTAGTAATTTCTTCCAGCAAACCTCTTTCGTGTTCCATGAACTTATTTGCTATAACCAATATATTTGGAATCAAGTCATAACGTTTATTCAATTGAACGTCTATACCGCCCATTGCTTCTTTTACATTGTTTTTCTTACGAATAAGTGAAACGTACAAGCTATAAAAAATAGCTGCAACCATCAATAGTACCACAGAAATAACTATAATTGAACCAATACTAGTAATCATTTTTCATCCTCTCTTTCAGTATACTCACGTATTGTAACATATTTTTTTAAGGTTTACAAGCCTAATTTCTTATCCAGCTTGAAGTGATCAACCAATTCCAAAATTGACACAAATTCATTAAACAGAACGGTAAATTGTTCGTGATTATCTACAGGTTTGACAAGCGAACAAAGCGAAAACAAATCTTTACCGGTATGAGGCGCGATATAAACGGAATCCTCGTGGAATGAACAAGAAATATGTTTCGCGTTAAATGCCAATCTGATATTTTTAAGTCTTTCCATAAAAGCTGTTGTAATCAAATATCGAGCTTCAACCTGATCATTTGCAAAAATCAGATAACGCTTTTCAAATTCAGGATCTTCAAGATGAACTTCTGAAAGCCCTTGTTTTTTAAGCAGCTCTTTTTTATCCGCATTATAAGCTTTCTTTGCACGAATAAGAGTTGTACCCTCAAAATTCTTATTCATTTTTATACGAATAACAACACCCTGGAATATTGTTTTTGAGCTTTTACCGTTGCCGATTTCATATTCACACTCGGCAATCGCAACAGGAACCCCTCTATAATCCCCAATGAAATTATCATCATAAGAAGCTCTTGCCCTATAAGCAAACCCGATAATTTTACTGGAGCAGATATCTTCATCTTTAACAGTTTGAGATTGCTGCCAATAAAAACCCGGAACAGCACGCATCAAAACCGGTAAAACTTTTGATTTAATTTTATTTTCAAAAGATTTCTTAATTATTGACCAAATAACAAAGGCTAAACCAATGAAAAAGCCCGCAGCCTTAACAGAATCACCGTCAACATCACTTCCGAAAAACATCAACAATGCCAAAATACTACAAATTACAGCAGCAATCACTGCACCTGTCAAACGAATTTTTCTTTCCGTTTCATATTGTCTTAACTCAGGTAAAACCCTATTTACAACAATTTCTTCATAGTCTTTTCTAAATTGTTCAATACTGTATTCTTTAGAATTAGGTTTGTGTGAATCAACTGAAGTCGCAGACTGCTCATCAGAACCATTTACCTTCATATTCTCTGACGGTTGAGTAGAATCATCCACCGGGGTTGGTATAAAATCCGGCGAAAGTTCGTCTACCACAGGCGGTACAGACTCAGGCGCAGAAAAAACATGAATCTTGCTCGAACTTCCAGTATTCGTTAATCTTGGAATAGTCATAAATCTCTCCTTAATTTAAAGTTTCATAAAAAACGACATCATTAAAAGCTTTTCTTAATTTCTTTGATGGAATAGAAGAATCTTCATAGCCTAAAGTCAACATATCAACAAGAATCTGACGATTGTTCAAACCAAGTAATTCCTTAACCTTTTTGATCATTTCATCAGAGGTCTTTGTCAACTCATTAGCTGCAGCACCCACAACGCAGCAGCCTACACCAAGTTCTTCTGCTTCCAATGTCATATAAGCTACAGCATAAGTCAATTGTTCAACGCTTCTGAGCATCGCCAAATATTCACCCAAATTAGACGGATTTAAGAGCTTAGAAGACACAACACCATCAATTGCCGCATCATCCAACCCCTTTTGGGCTAAAACTTTACCGAAATTTGTCCTATCCCAAGAATCTAAATCCGCGACGGCACAAATAACTACAGGAGCTGTTTTTACTTGTTTTTGTCCGCCTGCAGCATCAGATAACAAATCTTTAGCAGCCTGAGATTTAACAACAATAAACTTCCATGGCTGAACATTAACCCAAGACGGAGCTAAACGACCTGCTTCCAAAATTTTCTCAACAACAGAATCCTCAACCGCCTTATCTTGATATTTTCGGACGCTTTTTCTGCTGACAATTGCATTCATTACCATAAAAACACTCTCCTATTTATTTTCACCTGCTACAACGACTGTAAAATCAGTTGCTGCACACATATACGATACCGGATCATAAACAAATTGTCTTGATTTAACCTCAGGAACTTCCTTTTTTAAATCCGCATAATAGTTTGTTGTAACATACTTTGAATGTGCAATGAATTGAGAGTGAGCAGAACGCAATGTTCCCGAACACCTTACCTCAATACCTGCTTTTTCAAGCGCAGACTTTAACTGAGCAGCTTCAACAGATTTATCGGGAGAACTCATAATACTCGCACTGTAACTATCTTTCTTTTCGCCGACAGTATTTCTGTAAATCAAACGATCAACAACTTCCTGCGTCTTTTCAGGGTCTAAGATCCAATAACTGATATACCCGTGCTTATTCGGAGCACCCGGAAGCATTGAAATTTCAACGTTATCCATGTTTATACCTTTAGCCAGCGCAGCATACTGTGACATTTCATACATAGACATATCGGTTTTAACGTACTTGTGAGCAACCGAAATAACCTTTGGCAGCTTAGCAATAGTTTCAGGTTTCTTCAAATCAGTCAACAAACCTCTCAAGAACCATTGTTGACGCTGAGTTCTGCCAATATCACCCAATGCATCATGTCGGAATCTTAAATATTCGACAGCATCTTTTTCAGTCAAATGATGATTACCTTTTTCAAAGTTGATATGCAAATGCCCTGCATTATCGTTATAGCGCATATTTTTTTCAACATAAATATCAACACCGCCTAACGCTCCGACAATAGCTCTAACAGCTTCATCATGGAACATTACATACTTATCAATATGAACCCCCAAGGTATCCTCAATCGTCTTAACAGTCATCTCAACACCGCCGATAGCGTGAGCCGCGTTAATTTTTTGAACGCCCATACCTTTTGGAAGATAAACCTTACTATCACGCGGAATAGAAATTGCATTAACTGTTTTTGTCTTAGGGTCAATATTTAACAATATAATAGTATCAGTACGAGTTCCAACCCATAAATCCGAATCAGCACCGTTTGAATCCACACCCAAAAGCAAGATATTTTGGCGTCTTAAACCAAACGGAAGTACAAATTCAGGCTTTTCTTTAGAACTATTACCCATAGATAATTTAGACAACAAAACTGAAATAAAAGAGTTCTCCCCAAGCTTAGAATCTAAGAACTCCTTATTGTTAGCAAATAGCAAAATTGCTAATATTGCCGTAAAAAACATTATAGTCATTATAGTTAAAGCCTTACGAAAAGCTGACTGAGAGTTATTCCTCTCAGATGAGTATCTTTCAAACGGATTATCTGCCGACCCGTTTGAATATCTCCTTATTTTTCGTCCGGTTCTTGAATATCCTCGTCTGCGTTCGTTCATTTTTACCATTTCTTTATTCTTATACCTCTGCTAAACATTATTTTATAATAAAATACTTAATCGCATATACTATAAACTATGTATTTACAAAAGTTCTTATTCATATTCACACATATGATTATGTACAAAAACAAAGAGAATTAGCCAAAACTTAACAAAAATTTACAAAAAATTTTCGCCAAAATTTTGTTTATTTTATACAAAATTTGATTAATTATTAGTGTTTTTTGTACATTTTT
>JAMPCZ010000037.1 GCA_023665935.1 Muribaculaceae bacterium
GCTGCATTGCCTGTCGGGTGCCCACCATTTTCTTTTTTAAATGGGTTTGCCGGTGGAATATCATCAAAATCACTCTTTTGCACATAGCCTTGTAATGGCTCTGACACAATGTCCGATTGCACATTTTCAGGCTTAGCCACTTGGGCAGGGTTGAGTTTTTCAACACTATCGGTTATAATATAATCGGAACCCTTAGTGGAGCCCGGGATTGTATCCCGTGGTGTACCGCTAGGGGTATCCTTTTGCATTATTACTCCACTTACAGGTATAGCCACTTGGGTAGGGTTGAGTTTTTCAGCACTATCGGTTATAATACTATTGGGTTCTAACTCGAGCGCTCGAGCTTGGTTCGAGTATGCAGGGTTAGAACCCACTTCTTTTATTTGATAAAAATCATTACCCCCTGAACTCTCATCAGCAGTAGCCGTGTGGATTGCATTATTAATTGCAACTGTAAGATGAGAATTTAGCCATGTGGCAGGGTTGTTTTTATCCAAATAATCTGATATACTTTTAATGGTTGGAGATATTCCACCTCCCGAAGTTTCCTCGGTCTTTATACCGTTAGTTACTTCGGGATTTTTAGTAACATCGGCAGGTTTAGATATATGAAAATTTATTTTTCCATATTTATTCTCTGAAAAAATATAATCAGTATCACCATTCCTAAATCTATGAAATTTTGTTATTATATTATTCTTACCTCGAAGATGTGCCAAAGCCTCTGAACCTAAATAGTTTGCTTTTTTTATTTCATCTTTTAGGGTTCCAACATCTAATGCACTATCAAACTTCTGCGTTAAAAGTTCACGTATACCATCACCTGTATAATAATAATTTCCAACTTCAGGTCTATAATCCTTACTACCTTGAACATAATCCCTGTAATAACCTTTTATCTCCTTAGCAACATTTTTCTTGCCAACTTGCTTTAAAACATTTGGATTTTTATACGATTGAAAGTTAACTTCATGCAACCCTTTTTGTAAATTACCACTTATAGAACCGAGAGTACCACCAAAGGCAAAACCATTTAAAGCATCTTGCAAGGATGATGATAAAACATTTTTGTCTTCGATCATCCCCCTTCCTACGCCATAAATAGCAGAAGCTAAAGCACCATCAACCGCACTTTTTACAGTATCTTTTACTAATTTTTTACCAAAAACTTGTTCTAAAGCAGCAGTTCCGGCATTACCTAGAACTTTCCCTGTAAGTTTTCCAAAAATGCCTGCACCCATCGGAAGTGCGGCGGAACCAATTTCCAATGCTGCTCCGCCATATTGTTTTGCCAAGTACCAGTTTAGCTCAGCATCTACCTGTTTGCGGTAGTCTTCACCGGCTTGTTCTATCAACCTCGTTTTTTCTTCTTTTGTTAAATTTTCATTTGCTAACTTTTTTCTCAATTCTTCTAATATATTTCTTGTCATTTTATTTTTCTCCTTTTCTTTCTTCTATTTCGTAATAATCAAGCAATCATAAATCTTATCAATCTTATCTTTCATCTCGAAAAACTGATCCTTCAAATCTTCCAAGCTATTCAATGTCGCAAAACGTTTCTCGACATCTCTGATAATTTCGCGATGTTTTTTCTCCAACTGTTCAGGAGTCACAACGATTCGCTCCTGAATCAAAAATACCAGCACCACAACAATTATTGGTGCGTAAGTTACAAAATTTTCCATTTTAAATTTCTCCTTTTCTTTTTTAATCAACCCTCACCCTACCCCTCTCCCATATGAGAGGGGATAACAACCGCCTTACAACACTATCGGCCAATAGAAATCAACCAAATAACTTGCGGCATCAAACGGGTGAGATAAAAACTTCAATTCTTTTATCTGCTTAATTTGGTTATATGTCGGAACATCAATTTTTGAAGTTCCCTCAAGATACCGTAAGTTATAAATGTTATACAAAAGCTTTTCGCACTTTGGTGAAACATACAAACCGACTTCACCATCGGCATTTTTAACCTTAGCGTTAAATGCAGCAATTCGATTTTTTATCGGCGGATTAAACGATTTTATCTTAATCTCGACATCATAATCATAGGATTCCAAGGTTTTCTTGATAATCACGTAATTTGTATATTCGCTGGTACAGCTTCGGTTATCGCCTGAGGCGTCGCCATTAACTATAATTTTACCTTTGTGATCCGGATATCGGTTATGAAATTCCTCGCAAGTCTTTGCTGTTGTAGTGTTTTCAATCACAAGTTCATCAAAATAAAAAACCTTATCATCCGTCTTGTGAGCAAGAACCCAAGCCATCGGATCGACGTTAAAGTCGCAGCTTATATGAACATCTAAATCCTTTTGATATTTAATTTCTCGGACATTTTCCGCAGTAAAATCTTTCACTACAAGGTTGGTTGAATAATCTCCCGGATTACCCATCACATAAATATCATAATAAGATTTGTCGTAAAGTTTTTTCAACTCATCACAAAACCCCTCGGGCAAATACACGTTCTGAGTGGTCGGCGCGCAGATTACACGATAATTTTTCGGAGGATTTTCAAAAAAAGTACTATATATCCAACCCTTTTGCAACTCGGGGTTTGTATGCCCGAAAATTCGATATGTAAAATTCTTCCACTTAGATTTCTTTTTCTGCCTCATCCTGGCTAAAAGCATTTTAAATGTTTCATAAGGAACATCCGACATCTCTTCAATTTCAACGAACCCAAGATTCAATGATTTTAACTTATTCGGCTCATCGAAATGCCTGAATAAAATTTCTGAACCGTTCCAAAACACAATTTTTTGCTCGGCACTGACCCATTTATAATCAACCTTATCAACAAACCCTATACTGTCCAAGTGCTCAAAATAAGTTTTTAAAGTTGTATCCCTCACAAGAGTATAAGTCTGCGCCCCGACAAGCCCCGTAATCCCCGGGAATTTTAACGCAAGTAATACTCCAAGCAAGGCTCCGGCAAATGTTTTGCCGGAGCCGTACCCGCCTTGATATACCGCTACATCAAGTGAATAATTGTGAGGTATTTCTAAAAACTTTCTCTGAGCATCCAATAGTTTATATTTCATATTTGATACCTCATTTTTAAAGTTTTTATTTCTGTACTGTAGTAGTTGCCGAAGCTTGCGGCAAGTTTTCCTCTTCATTTGTTAAAAAGTTATTCGCGTTCTCAATCCCATATTGTTCCATCGCAAATTTAAAACATTCAAGCCAATCTATTCGCTGTGCCACAACATCAATTTTCATAAACGATTGGAGCACCTCAAATAATTCTTTTAGCTTTGATTTGCGCTCAAATGTTGCCTTTCTGTCACCATAACGGTAGACATAACTTGCGTTTCTGACGCTGTCATCCACCTCAACAAAGAATATTTTTCCGCGGGAATTCGTCATAATCGACTCTTTCCCCAGTTTGAAATTAGAAATAATTTCGGCGGTTTTTTCAACCATCGGAACCACGACTTTTCGATTTATTGCCTCAAGAAGCATATTCAGTCTTGCTTCCTGACCGTTCACCGAATAATTAATCTCAGTAGCCGTTCTGTCCAGTGATTGAATATTTCCTGCCATATTCTTAAATATACCAGTTGCACTCTCAACAGTTGATTTAAAGTAATTGAGGAAATCCCAGCCTTGCATTGCCTTATCAAAAGAAATCGGCGTAGGAACAGATGTCATCAAGGATGCATCATATTCAATAATTTTACCCGGGCGAACTTCCTGCTGTCCCTTAAAACAACCCTTCGGAGCCAAATAAGGAGGATTCATCATCAACGCCAAAGCATCAAGTTGTTTATTTAATATAGTTGAAGATATATTATTCAGAATTAACGCAACTCTCAACGGAGAAATTCCTCTCCCGGTAGAAGGACATTCAATAATATTTGCATGAATAAACGGATTAATTATAAACGGATTATCTTCAAAGCGGATAAGTACACTGCGTCCGGCGATAACAATTAACTTATTTTTCAAGACTTCGCCGGATTCAAGCTCGATATCACCCCAGTATTCCAAAACCTCAATTTTCCTTTCCGATACTGTTTTACCTGAATTTTTGTAACTCTTTCCTGCCACCACTCCTTTCAACACTTCCAATTTTTCAACATCCAACATATTGTTTGACCTGTTTGACTTAATTTCATCAAATGTCTGATATGTTCTGTAGATTTTAGGACAACTGTCCCAATTTGCAGCCTCGGTTCTATCAAAGACAAAATCGTCATATCCGATAAATTTAACCTTTGCGTTATCATAAATCATTTTGTCTTCCACCACGAAAGTTTCAGTGGTATTCTTTCGAATCTGCTCCTCAAGACTCAACGCCCTGCGAGTCTTGCGATACTTAGTTTCCCAGCCTACAAATAACGTTACTTCACCGGTTTCAACAACCGAATCTATTATTTGTTCCATCACATCTTCTATATTCATAGCTTCAAAAGTTTTCACAAGCATTGCTTTTTGCATATTTGCAAACTTTTGAGTTTCAAAATCCGTACCTTCCACATCAAACATTCCGTCAGGGTGAGAATACAAATTCTGAACAATATGTGATTTCAAAGTCTGCGCAAGCTCATAAATATCAGGAAGCTGAATCCTACAATTCCAAGCATTCACAACAGGAATGTCAGAATTATAAATAGCATGCTTGACCAGCCTGTTATCCGACAATTGCGAACTTCTGTCATTTTCGTAATAATTATATTTACTTATAATATTACTCATCAAAAACTGCTCTTCAATGTAATTTATTGAAGTTATTTCATCTTTTTTCTTTTCAATATTCATTTTTACCTCGTCTTGTAATAATAGTCACGATACAGCGAATAAACCTCAATATTTTGCGGCTTTCCCAATCTTAACGTTTCATTTTTAAGAGTTGCCTCATGAACAAATCCGCTGCTTTTTAACAAAGATTTAACCCTGTAATTATCAGAATAAATCTGAGCTTTAATTTTATATAAGCCAAACTCATCAAAACATTTCTTTAAAAAAAACTTTGCACAATATCGGGTAAACACACCCCAAGCGCATCTGTCAAAACACGTTGTTAATTCAGCAGAATACAGCATATCTCCGTTTCCGATAAAATTATCCAAGTACACAAAACCCATAAATTTATTGGTCGAATATTCAAGAATAATCCAAAAATTAGGTGATTTTTCCTTTAGAAAGGAGGTTACGTCACATAAGAAAGGGGAGGAAAAATCATCCTGAAGATACTTGTAATACTTTCTGAAACATCTTTCAACATCACGGATATTGTGCAAAGGAAAAGAACCTATGTCGATAAATTTGCACATTGTTTTATATTTTTACCTTCACAAATTTTATAAAATTGTTACCGTTTACGAATGAATCAATTTCACCTTTTAACAGTTTTTCTCTATCCGAATATTTTGTTCCCAAAAATCCTTCAGCCTGAACTCCGGTAATAAAACTCCTCGTTTTGCTGTTTTTGTTAATAATTTCAAAAACCGTATCTTTGGTAAAAAGTTTGCCGCCCGGTACAGCTTTAATATCCGTTATAAATTTGTGTTTAGATGACTTGGCAGCCTCAAGCTCTTTGGTGAACTCTTTTTCGATTTTATTTTTCATCAATTTGTCATAGGCTGAATCATCCAGTAATAATTTTTCAATTTCTTTATTCTCTTTCATTGAAAATACCTTTCATAAATTAAATTTTGTCATCATCCAGGTTTGAAATGGTAATAATTTTTGCCTCTTTGTACTCTTCTTCGGTTTTATCTGAGGAGAATCCCAAATACTTACACAGACTCTCCAAAGCCTTCAATCCGGCAGAAGAATCTCTAAGTTTAACCTTGCCGGTAGGATTACCTTCTTTATCAAGAATATCCTCTTGAGCAAGTGAAAATTCAGCTATCTGCAAAAGTTTCTGTATAACATACCCCTTTTGCACACTCAAAGATTCTATTTGGAGCTTTAATTGAGCCTGTATCGCATGGATTATGTAATCTTTTTGCAATAACTCGGCAGAAAAACTCTTCAAATCTTTGCACTTGTAACCGGCTTTTTTTGCCGACAATTCGGCGTCAAGCGACACTATATACTCACTTACAAACCTTTTTTGTTGTTGTGTTAATTGTTTCATCTTGTTACATTTCTTAGTATAATTTGTTTTTTTCTCAAATAATTTGTATAATAAACATGCTATTTATATTTCGGCTAGTGTAAATCTTAACAGGGGGGAATGAAAACGACTTCCTGTTTTTTTTGCCCTAAACCCTGTACAGATTTACCATTGGAGCACTATCAATTGATACGGAAGTCTTTGATTTCAGGTTAGCCAAAGCTTCCTTATACATGCTCATCCAATACGAAAATCTGTAATATTGAGGATTACCCTTCAATCTCAAGCATGTTCCGTAAACCAATATCTGCTCGGCAAACGGAAGCGGAATCAGTGAAGAATCAGTTTCCACTGTCAAATCACTTTTTTCTTTACCGTCAGCACCACAGGCGCAATCCCTTGTGTAATAAATAATGTCGACCGTCATATCTTTATCAAATTCAGGGAAAAGCAATTTATCGGCAAATTCCGTATACATGCCTGATTTTGCTGATTTTGTCAAAAACTGTTCAAAATCTTCAGAATAGTCATGCCTTTTTCCGTTGATAAACAAATATTTTATTCTTCCGTTTATCGTATTTGGAAGCTCTGTAGTATGTGCGGAAAGTTGTAATTTTTGCCTGCGCAATAAGAAATTCCAACCTTCAATATTACAAACTTCCTTGTTAATAATATTCAAAATATTCATGATTCTTTTGTGATCATTTTTGACCAATTCTGAAAAAGCATTCACTTTTTTGTAATTCAGTTCAAGCAAACACTTGTTAATAAGCTCTAAATAATTCATTGTATCTCCTTTTTTTCGAAAAGTTCGGACAAGAAAAGACTTATCCGAACTTTGGTTGGTGTAACACCATAAGCTACTTAATCAAGCCTTGTCTAAGCTGTTCAAAAATAGCCTTCTCGTTTTGAGTAAATTCATCACCACTCATGTTACCGATATCCTCACGAGTAAAGGCCTTAACCATATTGCCGTCAGAAGATGTATTTTGAGCATAAGATGTCAATTTACTCTTTGCGGCTGCGTTCTCGTCATTCAATGTCTTCTCGTATGCGGATTTCTTCAAATATCTGTCAACAGCCGAATTTTCCAAATTTTCAACCATTTTAGCTATTTGAAGTATCTCATCTTTGTCCATTCCCAAGCCTTTGATATAATTCAAGACCTCAACACGTCCATCACCATCAAAAAATCCGGGATGTTCCTGATTGAATAAATCCATTGGAGTTGGAGTATTTAAAAACCCAGGCGCAGGTGCAAAAGAATTTTGAGCAACCGCCTCCGGGTGCACAGAATTCCTAAAGGTGTTAATCTGTTGAGCTTTCCGAGCCAATTGAAGCAGTAAGACTTTGCCTTGTGCTTCTGATATCGCGCCTTGATTTACCATGTCTTTTACTCTTTGAACATCAGCCCCAATCGCTTGTTCCTGTTGATAAATCATATCATTATACCCCATTTGCGGAGCTTGTTGCGGACTCACGGTCTGCGATGAAATACCTTGTTGAAATTGCGGTGGAATCACACCGCCCATTTGATTTTGCATAAAAATTATTCTCCTTTTTCTTTTGACAAAGTTTGCATATAATGTACGGAAATCTCGATTACATCATCAATAAAACTTGACAGGAATACCGAAATAATGTTTTTTATAAAATTTGAAACCGGTAAATTCCTTAAAACATAGTTTATTGCCATTTTCTTTTTCTCTTGACCATTACCGCTGCCAAGCTCTTTTTCCGCAGCCAATACAGCATTTTTTGCCAATTCTTTTATTTGACTTTTTATATTTGTAAACATAATAATCCTCTCCTTCAGCTAAAAAGTACTCTCATACTCGACTCTCGAAATGAGAGTACTCTTCGCTATGACAATATTTCCGTATTCAAACAGAAAAGGTCTATTATGACTCAACTTCACCGGTGGAAATAATCATTTTTGCCAAAGCTTTAGGCTGAACGGTTTTAGCACCGTATAAATACAAACCTCTGACTAAATCAGAGAAGCTGTCTTTATCTCTCAAGCTTTCGATTTTAGCAAGTTGAGAAGCAAAAGTAATTGCATCATTTGTACCTGCAAGAACATAATATTTTCCGTCGACGTCAGATAAATTTGTGCTTACCAAAACATCCATGCCTGCAATTCTGCCGATTGCACCCTCTCTTAGAGTTTTATCCGCAACATTGTGTGCTGAAATAAACTCAGGACTTTGCAATAAATAAGCCTCGATATCAGGATTAATTACAACCCAAGGTTTGACACCGGCATATACGGCATCCGAATTTTTCAAAGCTAAAGCTAACTTAACAAAATTTGAATAAATTGATGTTGTATCCAATGTAATCGGAGAATCCTCGCTGCCAACCGTATTTTCTTCTGTTACATCAGTATGAAGTCCTAACAGATAAGAATCTTGTACAACTTCAATCGCTTTTTTCGCATTAACTAAATGAGCTTCCATGATATCTGAATTTGCTTGAACTTGAGCCGCATCATCAATTTTGAAAGCAAAGAATTTCTTTTGATCAATAACCAAATCTTGAGATGTCGGAGTAAGTGATGAGTATGATAAATTTTCATCGGTTAAAGTTGAAATTGTAACTTCAGCAGGTGAAATAATTTTAACTGTATCACCTTGATTTTTAATTTCACCTTCCCAGTTTTTATTTACACACTGCATCATCACGCAATTTTTTTCCAGCATTTGGTTCAATTTTTTACTCCACACCTGTGGAATAAATGCTGAATAAGTTGAATTTGTTTCTGTTGTCATCTTTTTTCCTTTCATTTTCTAAACTAAAACATACATAAGTGGTGAATCTTTTAATCATCGTTATAAATTTCTCTGAATTGAAGACCGATAATCGCACAATTGTCACTAATATCGGAACCGTCAACACAGATTTGGACAGAATAATTACTACCGCAGATTTCAGCTTTTTCCATCGCACTAGACGCAATCGGCCAGACAGGGACCTCGGAATCATCTGTTCCCCAGCAATACTGCGGATTATCATTATCTTCGGCATCTTCATCATCCGGTGCCCACAAAAAGTGAGTATAATGTCTTTCATAAATTAACTCTTTGTCATCACAGTATTCATTGTCGTAATCTTTGTACAGCGAAAAATGAAACTTGTTATCGTACGCATCATCAAGCACAAAATAAAATTCATCAATAATCTTGCGATGAAGCACATTACCAAGCGAGAGAAACGGAGATTTCCACATAAATTCTATTGGTTCTTCATTAAAGGTATTACCGAAAAATTCACGATAAATATTACCTTTATCATCCGCAGTTAAAACGTACGAATTAAAAATACAGGCAGTTACGACCTTTTGCGGAACCACACGCTTGTACCAAGCACGGTTTACGTAATCATTTATCCAAATTGTCTTGTAATAAGGGTCATCCATATACGGAAAGAAAAACAATAGTTTGTTCTGCTCCTGATAATGAACTACAAATGAATCCTTCATCCTTGAACGGTCAAACTTATCAAATTCCTCCCTGATATTAATCGAAATCTCAGAGCCAAGCCTTATTTGGTTTAATTCTCCGACCTGTTCAAGTGCAAAAATTCCGTTACTCAAGAAGTACTGTTTGTTATCTACATTGATAACCGAACCCTTTGCCATAGTACCTTTATCGGCAAAAAGTGTAATCGCAAAATCCGAAGGATTTGAACCGGTTAATAAATATACTCTCTCCCGTTTATAAACCGCAAGATAATCTTTATAAGTTGACATCGCGGTAATATCTGCCGTATCTGTGTGAAAATCATTTATATACCCGGCATCATTCTCAGTTGTAAAATCGTTATACGAACCCAGTGCAGAATAATATATTGTTGACTCCTTCGCACAGCAAATACGCCCTTTATAAACAGTTATACATTCAGGATAAAGAGTTTTTCCGCCTCGATCATTAACATTACACTCAACAACATCATAATTTCCGTTATTTTTAATATAAAACATGGCATCTGATTCAGTTGATACAAGCATTCCTCTAAGAAATGCAGTCAATAAAACTCTTTTGCCGGTTAAAGTTTTATTAACTAGCGTAAGGCTGTCATCGTAAGCCGAATATACATAAATTTTTCCTGAAATTGTTGCAATAACAAGCTTATAAACACCGTCAGCCTCCATTTCTTTCATACCGGTAACCTCTTCTTTTTCAGGAAGTTCCAGCATTATGGTGTTGCCTTTTTGTTTGATAATTCCCTTGCTATTGTATATTTCTACATTTTTTGAGTCAGACCAGTAAACCGTTTTTGGAGATAAGCCTAACTCTGTTTTAGTCGATGCCTGGTTAATACCGCCAGACAAATCAAAATAATTAACTTCCATAAAAAACCTCTTATAATTTTTCTCTGTACCAACGAACCTTAGAACGAATAAAATTTCCGACATCTTCCTGCAAAACCCACGAATAAGGAGGAAGATAAATTATGTCAATCTTCCCGCTGCTTGTAGATTTAGGATTCGCCCTGCCAAACTCATAATGGGTCAAAACCGTTTGAGAATTTATACCAAGATTATATTTTTGGCATAATTCGGCACAGAGTTTCATGCACGCCTCAAACTGAACCTTCCCTATCGGAAATTTTCCGACAGAAACCTTCGACTTAAACCCATTCATTCCACACAGACAAACACCAATAGAGCCGGTATTGCCCCCGCCAGTGTGTGCGGCATAAACGCCGTCATTACAGTTATCATTATCTTCAGGCTTGTATTTTCCTTTATGGCTCTTGCCATCAATATCTACCAAATAGTGATAAAACTGTTTCTCAAAATCACCGGGATAATACCCGCCGGCACTCCAGTGTAAAATAATTCGTCTAACCATAGAAGTTCATACCTCATTTCATTTTCCATCGCGGATGCGCCATCATATACAGCGCAACTGCATGCACTCTGTTCCTGGCATTTAATCCGTTTAATATATTTGAGATATGTGTTTGTACAGTTCGCTTGGAAATCTGGAGTTTCAGTGCTATTTCTTTATCTGTTAAGCCTTGAGCAAGTAGAGTTAATATCTCTTTTTTTCTTGACGACAGTTTCATTCTTCGACCTTTAATTCTTCACTCATGTCCATATTATGCTAAACGTTTTTATAAACTTTAATAATATTTCCGTTTTAAAAAAATTGGAGGGGAAATTTCTCCCCTCCGGGAGTTATAGATAGTAAATTAATGCAGAGTAGGGGATAAATACTATTAAAATATTTTCCGATAGTCATAAACACTTACATATAGAACAGATAAATCGATAACTATTTCAACCCAAAAAACCAAGTTCACATATACACACATTCCTCTCTTTTAACTTCGATAGAGTTTCCGTTTGGAGAACTCTTTATCGATTACATTTCTAAGTATATAGACTTTTTGAAAAAAAGATAGTCCGCAAAAATACTTACGTATTAATACGGACTTGACAGAGCGGAAAACACTTGTCACTACAAGCTTTGAAAGGGGGCAAAAAGTGCAAAATCATCAATTTTTATTTTCAGAAATTTTTGTAAATTTCTAACAAATTTTACAAAAAAATTAAAAACTTGCCAAAATTTATACTCCATTTACAATAAAAATATGGGGAATATTTTACTTATAAGCGAAGATGAACAAATCATAAACCGATACAAAAACCTCTTGAATAAAACTACATTCAAGTTCAGTTTTTGCAGCAATCAGACTTCCGTATATGATTCTATTGAAGTTGATCCTGCAGATGTGTTTATTATTGACGGTAAAATTCAGGATATAAATATTGGTTTAACAGTAAAAAAAATCAAATCACAACTGGACAACTCGCAAATTATACTAATAACGGACGGAGAAAAGCTTGATGAGGAAACAGTAAAATATCTCAGCGGATACATTTCAGATTCATTTTCAGACGAACTTATCCTCTCAACTATTGAATCACATACAAAATCAAAAAATAAATTGGATATTTTATCAGGGAAGAATAAAGATTTGGCGGACAGCTTATATAAACTGAATGTCTTATACAGTACAAGCTCCCAATTTGCAGGAACACTTGATACCAAAGAATTACTAAACTATATGACAGAAGGGCTGGACAGGTCGCTAAGTTTTGACCTTGCTTGTACGATTTCTTTTGGTTTTGATAACGAACCGGTACTTATTGTTAACTCGCTGTACGATATTTCGGAGGAGATTATGAGCGCGCTGAAACTGCGTGCAATCCTGAATTACAAATCTCTGTTTGAAAACTCTGCACCGCCATTTGAAATCGACGATACAAAATTAAAAACAATAAAATATATTAAAAATCCAAACAGTAAATTTACGTTTTCAATATTTCAATACGATAACATGTTTGCTCCAATAGACCTGGGCGATAACTTTTTTGGCTGTATTGAAATTTTTAAAGAAAGCACATTCACAACGGACGATGCAACATATTTTCAAACAATTGTTCAGCAAGTTTCACTTCCGCTGAAAAGTGCGGGACTATACAAAGAAATAATTAAAAAGAACGAAGAATTAGAAAAACTTGAACGCGTTAAATCAGAATTTATTTCCATAGTATCTCATGAACTGCGGACTCCGCTAACCCCGATAAAAAACGCATTGAGCATTCTGTCCAGCGGAAGATGCGGCGACTTGGGCAGCAATGCCGTCAAATTCATTGATATGGCGAAAAGAAATGTTGAAAACCTTACAAATATCATAAACGACATTTTAGATATCAATAAAATCGAAGCAGGGAAAATGGATTTCAACTACAAGCTGATGAATATTCATTCAGTAATTGAGAATGTTAAAACAAACTTTGACTGTGTTGCAAAAGAGCACGAAATAAACTTTAGTACGAACGAGCAGGAAAACCTGCCGGAAATATACGCCGACTCTCAACGCCTAGGACAAGTACTGACAAACCTTGTATCTAACGCAATAAAATTCACCCCGAAAGGTAAATCTATAACCATTCATTCCGAACTAAAGAATGCAAATGACATTATAAAAAACCCGTATTTTGAAGAAGAATTAAAAACATTGAGCGGGAATTATATCGTAGTAAGCGTTGTAGATGAAGGTATCGGAATAAAAGAAGAGAATTTATTAAAAGCTTTTGATAAATTTACACAGATAGAAAATTCGCTGTCAAGAAAAGTCGGCGGAACAGGGTTGGGGCTACCTATCGCCAAACAACTTATAAAAGCGCACAAGGGTACAATTTGGTGTGACAGTGAAGAAGAAAGAGGTTCAAGTTTTTATTTCGCACTTCCTGTAATAACCGAAAACATTGAAGCCCGCGAAATTCACAGAAAAATATTATAACCTTTTCACTTACCTCGCCTCCATAGGGAGAAGACAAGGTGAGAGAACAAAAGGACAAATTATGAGAACAAAAACCGCTTAACTGCCCTCGCCCCTGGTGGGAGAGGGGTAGGGTGAGGGGGAAAAGGAAAATATGACAACAAAACGAAAAATAAGCATATTAGGTTCAACAGGTTCAATAGGAACTCAAGCACTTGAAGTTATTGAAAAACTACAGGATAAATTTGAAATTATAGCACTGTCAGGCGGAAATAATATCGAATTATTAAAGCAACAAGCTCTGAAATTCCATCCAAAATATATTTGCGCCAATAAAGAAATTAAAATTGACGGAATAAAAACACTTCACGGCGCAGAAGGACTTGAAGAAATCTGTTCCGACAAAGAAAATGATATCATATTGGTTGCAGTATCGGGTAAAATCGGACTTAAGCCAACCCTAAAAGCCATAGAAAACGGGACAGATATTGCACTTGCAAACAAAGAAACCCTTGTTATGGCAGGCGATATAGTCATGCCGGCAGCAAAAAAACACGGAGTAAAAATTATCCCGGTAGACAGTGAACACTGCGCAATCCACCAGTGCATAAAAGATATCGCCCAGGTTGAAAAACTTATCATCACCGCAAGCGGCGGACCTTTTCTGCATAAATCACTTAATGAAATAAAAAACGCAACAGTAGAACAAGCTCTTGCGCACCCCAGATGGAACATGGGTAAAAAAATCACCGTGGACTCAGCAACATTGATGAATAAAGGGCTTGAGGTGATTGAAGCTCATCATCTATTTAATATGCCATATGATAAAATTGATGTTATAGTCCATCCACAGAGCATAGTCCACTCTGCAATTGAGTACAAAGACGGCAGTGTAATCGCCCAGTTAGGACTACCGAGTATGCACATACCTATTCAATATGCAATAACTTACCCTGAAAGATTAGAAGGTATAAAATCCAAAAGTTTCAGCTTCTCAGAAATTGCAAGACTCGATTTTGAAAAACCCGATTTTGAAAAATTCCCAACAATAAATATGGCCTATCATGCCGGAAAACAGGGCGGAAGCGCGACTGTATGCCTTAATGCTGCAAACGAAGAAGCCGTTTTCGCATTTCTTGAGGGAAAAATCAAACTATACGATATTTACACGATAACAGAAAAAATGATGACCACACATTCTATAATAAAAACCCCGACAATTGACGAAACCTTTGAAATAGATAACGAAATAAGAATAAAAACAAAAGAATATATAAAAAGGGGGAATGTATAAAATACATTCCCCCTTTTTTATAAGAACGCGGCGGCAGATTCTCTGCCGCCGCGTCAGTTACTTTTATTACTCTAATATCCTAAGATTTGGCATTAATTCCGTTATACTGATCATACATACTTCTTATCAAACAATTAGGATGCTTTTTATTCCATTCTTTAATTTTAGCATCTTTTTCAGGATCCATGCCGTGTGATTTTGAATTTGTATACTTATACAAATCTTCATATTCTTTACGTTCTTTCTGCGACAATTTTTCCAATTCTTTTTCTGGAGCTCTAAAGTTAAATTTTTCAAATACTTTTGTTAACTCACCTCCAATAGAATTCTTTTCATTTACAAGATTTTTAATTTTTGCCCTAGGAACACGCGTAAAAACTTTACCATGTTGGGTACCATTAATTCCATTTAAATCAGTCATCATAATCTCCTTTCATGTTTAGCACACAATATTTTATATAAAGTTTATATACTTATTAAACACATTCAACTTTTTTTAATTGCGTGAAAATCATAGAATGTTAAATTCTTGTTACATAACACTTCTAAAGAAAAATTGTTAGCTTCAACTTTCTTATTTTATAAGTACTTTACCCGCTCCTAAAATTGTGCTATACTGTGAATATAAGATATTTTTACTGATTAGGGGAGAAAATGAAGAAGATTCTAATAGTTGATGATGAGCAGGATATCGTAGAAAGCCTAAAATTTGTTTTAGAAACTTGCGGATACACTTGTTACTGCGCTTATAACGGAGAAGACGGCTTAAAACTTGCACGGGAAATTGTACCTGATTTAATAATATTAGACGTTATGATGCCAAGAATAAACGGCTACAAAATCAGCCGGCTGCTGAAGTTTGACGCAAAATATAAAAATATTCCGATTCTGATGGTTACAGCAAGAACCCAGGAAGAAGACAAACTTATCGGGGAAGAAACCGGAGCAAACGAATATATCACAAAACCGTTTGACCTTGATGATGTTGTGAAAACTGTTCAAAAATATTTGGGAGCAGAAAACTAAAAATGAACATCATTACAAACAAAACACTTGAAACACTAAAATATGACCTTGTAAGAGAAGGACTTGTACAATATGAAGTGGTTGAACAAGCGGAAGAAATTGCAAACGCACAAAACATCAATATCGGACAAGCCCTGATTAACTCCGGATTTTTAACAGAAGAACAGTTAATCAAATTTTTGGAATCAAAACTGCACACACCGTACGTGAACCTTGATGATTATGAACTTGACAGAAAATGCCTTAAATATATCAATTTTTCCGATGCAAGAAGATACAAAATTATACCACTGTTCAAAATAGAAAATACATTAACCGTTGCAATGGCTGACCCAAGGGACTTGTTTGCAATAGATAAAATCATGGAAACAGCCGAATGCGAAATTGACCCGGTTTTATCTTCAGAAGAAAGTATCCTCAAAAAAATTGACGAATACTACAAAATTGATGTTACGGTGG
>JAMPCZ010000038.1 GCA_023665935.1 Muribaculaceae bacterium
ATCCGGACTTCGTCCGTACAGAAATCCGCTACGCTCCACCCTACCGAAAATCCTCCTCGCAATGACGATATTTACCACTGTGGATCTTTTTTATTTGGTATCAATGTTGCTTAGCATTGAGTCATTATTTCCAAGGATAACTTTTATCAATTTGCCATCCTGCACGTCTGATTTTTTCGGCGCAGCTGTTACTCCAAGATACATTTTCACAGTCAGAATTAACAGCGGAGTCACTTTTTTGATATCCCATTGGCTGAACTCCAAGTCCATTCGTGTATCTATTTAGCATAAATACATCTTTCCCGAAAATATTCGGATTTTTATTACCATTAAGATCTATTAAAATTCTATAATCTGCCGTGAATTTATTATTGTTTTCAGAGGCTGTAATTACCATGACAGTTACTCCATCAGGCAGTTCAAACAGTATTCTTGTTACATCGCCACTCACAGGTAAGTATACATCGGCAACCTTTCTGTTGTGCAGTCTATATGGATGTGAACCAACGTATCCACAAACTTTATATGTATCACAATACCTTGAAACTTTTAAATATGGAGCCCAATAAGTTTTAAAATATTCTTCAGCTCCCAACTCAAATGCCCTTTCCGGTTCTCCTAAGTCATCAAAAGATTGTCTGTAGGCTTGGTTTATTACAGAAATTGCTTTTTGCAGTCTTGTAACTGTTTCTTTTTTCTGATGATTATTTATCAAATTTGGAATGGTCATTGCTGCAACGACACCTATTATACCAAGAGTTATCAATACTTCTGCTAATGTAAAACCACTTTTCATCAGGCCTCCAATGACTAATATATTAATCATTATAAATATATATTAGGTAGATTGTCAATATATTAGTTATTAAAATGTTAGTTATGAATGAAGATACTATTATAAAGTTAGGTTTAAAAATTCGTGTAGAACGCCAAAAACAAAAGATTTCCCAAGAGAAGCTTGCGGAACTTGCTAATCTTAATCGAAATTTTGTAGGAATGATTGAGCGCGGAGAAACAAATGTAACTGTCAGAAATTTAGAAAATATAGCAAATGCGCTTAATCTGCCTGTTGTTGAATTGTTTAATTTTACTATATAAAATATAAAGGCGACAGATGTTAAAACATCTGCCGCCTTTTTTACTAATTTTTAGACTTATTATTCTTCGTTGTTGTTTTCGTCTTCTTTTTCTTCAGGTTTTTCTGATTTACCTTCTTTTTGTTTTGCGATTAGGTCTTGTAATTTTTCTTTGATTTCGTCGCCTTTCTTTTGAAGATCTGAAACTACATCGTCAGCTTTTACTTGTATTTGTTTAGCTGTTTCATCTGCTCTTTTTGCCATATCTTGAGCTGTATCTGCTAATATTTTTCTTGTTTCTTCACCTGATTTAGGTGCAAGTAAAATACCTGCAATAGCACCAATTGCGCCGCCTACGATGAATCCTGCTAAAAATCTTGATGTTGACATTTTATAATTCTCCTTTGTTTTGTCTTACACGATTGTAAATCTGATATTTGAAAAAATCATTCCCTAAAAGTTTTATTTTTTTCTGATAAGTGAAAATACAGTCATAAAACCCTTAAAAAATCCGCCAAGCAGGCTTTCTGAGAATGCTTTTGTTTTTGTGATAGCGTTTTCAATACCGACTTTAACATTTCCAACGCCTTCATCTGTGCTTTGGATTAGAGAATTAATTGAGTGCATTGTTTCATTTAGTTCTTCAAGTGTTGGTTTTAGTTCGGTATTTACCATAATTGAAGTGTCGTTAACGTTCTTTGCTAATACTGACAAGTCTTGCATTAGTTTTACCAGGTAGTATCCGATAAATCCTAAGATAACTGCAGTTGCTACAGCAAGGAAGGTTAATCCGCCGTTTAATATAACTTGAGAAGTTTCTATATCCATTGTTTTTTCCTTTACTTTTTAGTAATCAAATTCGTTTTCGTTTCCGCCGTGTTCAGAATCTTCCAATTCTTTGGCTTTTTTCATTTTTTTAGATTTTACTGAATTATTTAGTTTTCTAAGTTGTCTTTCCATCTTATATTTCATAAGATCAATAGATTCCAGTGCTTGTTTTTTTGCATCACAAATCTGCGGAGCGTGTTTGTCATAAAGATCGTATATCGTATCTTTAAGTTCTTTTCTTGATTCTTCACCTGATTTAGGGGCAAAAAGCACACCGGCAACAATGCCTCCTACAACCCCGGCAATTACGCCGATAGAAAACATAAATGCTTTGTTTTTACTCATAGTTGTAAACCTCGTCTTTCAAATTTCTTCACAATTGTAACATATTTTTTTGCGAATTTCAATATGCCGAGGCTAAATTATTTGAGAAGTTTTTTTATTGTCAAGGCTATGTCAAGTATTGCCGATATTTGTTTAAACGGAATTTTTAGTATTGCGGTCAAGATTTTTGACAATATACATTTTTTTAGCTGCTCTTTGCAATTTACACCTTGGTCAGCCATAAATTCTACGAATTTATCAAGGGCTGCAAGAGCTTTTGTTATAGGTTCTCTGATTTTTGCAAATTCGCTCTTTATTTGCGGCTGAATTTTTACTACCTGATTGTTTAATGCGCAAATTTTCTTGTCAAATGCCGTAATATGACCGATTAGCCAGCCGGCTATGATTAATTCTGCGATAAATATTATTGTAAAAAATAAAACTAACATCTTTCAACTTTTCTTACTTTTGTATTATATTAATAGCATAGTATATTATAAATGAAAAGTTTTGAATACGTCTAAAGGACTATTTATGGGTAGAGTGAGATTTTATACAGTGTTAATATTGGCAAGGTTTGTGTATTTCGGGATAAAGTTGTTGAATCGATCTTCGGGAACTTCTTTTGTTGGAATGCTGGTGTTGAAGATTTGTCCTAATTTTATAAAATATTGTGAAGATTATGTGGGGCTTGGAAATATAATAACCGTAACCGGTACAAACGGCAAAACGACTACTTCAGGGTTGTTAGCTCACATTGTTAAATGTGCGGGAAATTCAGTTATTCATAATACAAAGGGAGCAAATATGCTGACAGGTATTGCTAATATGTTCGCACTTGGCATCCGTCCGTTTAAAAAGTTTAACTTTGCGGTAATTGAGTCTGATGAGGCTTATTTGACTAAGCTCTATGATTATATGGAAGCTGATTCTTTGCTTGTAACAAATCTGTTTAGAGATCAATTAGACAGGTATGGAGAACTTGAAACAACAGCCGGTTTTATTAAGGATGCAATTGACAAAAATCCTGATTTAATGGTATTTCTTAATGCTGATGACCCGCTTGTAACAAATTTAGATAAGCATGGTATTTTTTACGGTTTTGAAGAAGTTGAAATTCGTTCGGATGAACATAAAACGGTTTCAAGTGCTCCGACAGAAGTTTTTAATTGTATCTGCGGCAAGCCGTTAAGTTATTCAAAACAATTTTTTGCACAGCAGGGGCATTATTATTGTGAGCATTGCGGATATAAACGTCCGGAACTTGATTATAAAGGGTATGTCAAAATTTATTCTGACCATTCGGATTTAATTGTTGTTGATGTTGATAAAAATAAGGAATATACATTCAGAGTTAATCAGGTCGGGCTTTATAATGCTTATAACGCGCTTGCCGCTGTTTCTTGTGCGTTGCTTACCTGTTGTGATAATGAAGATGTTATAAGAGATGCTCTAAATTCTTATAAGTCGATTTTTGGGCGTGCGGAGCGGCGTGTAATTAACGGGCATGATACGTTGATTCAGCTTATCAAAAATCCGACAGGCGCGAGTGAAGTTTTAAAAACGGTTGATTTAGAGTCAAATATTGTCATTGCAATTAATGATAATTATGCTGATGGACGTGATATTTCATGGCTTTGGGACAGTGATTTTGAACAGCTCAAGAATGCAAAGAAACTTGTTATAACCTCCGGTATCAGAGCAAAAGATATGGCATTGCGCTTGAAATATGCAGGAATTGCGCAAGATAAAATTATTATTGAGGAAGATATAAAATCGGCTATAGAGTTAGCGGTTTCTTCCGAGGATAAAAACGAGAAGGTTACGATTTTGCCTTCGTATACAGCTTTATTAAAGATAAATAAAATGAAATTTTAGAAAGGATAAAATATGCTTTTAGGTGTAAATATTGATCATGTGGCAACATTAAGAAATGCGCGGGGCGGGGTTGAGCCCGATACGATTCTTGCGGCTGAAATTTGTGAAAATAGCGGAGCAGATTCAATTACGACACACTTGCGCGAAGACAGACGCCATATTAAAGATATTGATGTTCGGACTTTGATTAAAACTTTAAAAACGAATCTTAATTTAGAGATGGCGGTTACAGATGAGATGCAGAAAATTGCGCTGGAAATTAAACCGCATTCGGTATGTTTGGTTCCTGAAAAACGCCAGGAAGTCACAACAGAAGGCGGACTGGATGTTGCAGGTCAATTGGAGAAAATTACCAAGTTTGTTCAACCGTTAAAAGATGCGGGAATTTTAGTAAGTCTGTTCATAGACCCGTCAAAAGAGCAGGTATTGGCTAGTTTTAAGACAGGAGCTCAATTTATTGAGCTGCACACAGGTGCGTATTCACATGCTTTTGGTACTCCGGAAGAAGAAAATGCGTTCAAAGATTTGGAACAGGCTGCGGAATACGCGCATGAGCTTGGTTTGAAGGTTAATGCAGGTCATGGTTTAAATTATGAGAACGTACATAGAATGCGTGAAATTGAAGGACTTTATGAGTTGAATATCGGACACAGTATAATTTCAAAGGCTGTATTTACCGGACTCGGTGATGCTGTTAAAACTATGAAAGATTTAGTAAAGGGTAATGAGTAAAGGGATTAAGGTGTGAAAATGGATAAATCGCAGGAAGAAATAGTTGAAGAAATGCAGCAGGTTGTTGCTCAAATGGTAATTGATGATTTGGAAGAAAATCCAGATATTGCAAATGAGTACTTTGAATGCGATTGCTGCGGTAAAAACAAAAGCATGGCAGGATCTATCGGGTATGGCAGGTATAGGCTTTGCAATGACTGCGTTTTGCTTGCAGAAACAGGGTTCGCGCTTGGTAAATTTGATGACATCCAGGTTTTGATGGATGCAATGGAAGACAACAGGCTTGAGGAGCTTTGCAGCTACATCAAAGATGAAGAAGCCCGTAAACGCAGTTTAGAGAATTGATAAGCCTATCATTCTATTCATGCCTATTAGGGGCAGGTAAGATTGGTCTTAGCAGGAAGTTTGGTGTTCCCAGTCCTTGAAACGGAGTACGTGCCGGATGTTTTTGCTCAAATTTGAGTCTTCCTTCGGCTTTCATTTTTTCAAGTTCAGCCTTTTGTTTTTTGTTTAGCAGTTTTTCAAATTCCTGCGTATTTTTCTTTCTGATTTCCTGGGCTTGTTTTTCCAGTTCTTTGATTTCGGCATTAATTTCTGCAATTTTTTCTTGCTGCATACGATCAGCCATTCTTGATAGTTTTATCGTTTCTATTTCCTGGCGTTTTACTTCGATTTTCATTATGACCGGACGGATTTCCTCCCGTCCTTGCTGGTGAAGCTGTTTTGCTTTTTCTTTTTGTTTGTCGGTTAAGTTTAATCTTTGTTCAAACTCTTTGCGCATTTGCTCACGGTTGTTTTTTTGAAGCATAACCGATTGAGGATTTGCGCTGTCGGCTGCGATTGCAGTGTTTGCAAAGCCTGAACTTCCTATAAGTAACGATATCAGTAATAGCGAAAATATTTTTTGCATTTTGTGCCTTTCTATATTTTATTTTATAATAAATCCTTTAATGTTTCGGCTAATTCTTTTTTTGCGTTATAAATTCGGGATTTAATTGTCCCTATCGGACAGTTAAGCTTTTGTGCGCACTGTTCATAAGAATAGCCGTTAATTTCACACATTATAATAACTTCTTTGAATTTAGGTTTTAATTTGTTTATTGCGCTTACGATAGTTTTCTGACGTTCTCGTTTGTCTGCATAACTGTCGGGTGTAGCTTTTTTGTCCGAAATATTCGTAATTGCATAATCTTCAGACGTCGAAGTTTGCGTAACTTTATGATATGCGGATTTCAGGTAATCCAAAGATGTGTTTTTTGCGATTGTTGAAATCCAGCTTTTCAGGGAGCCTTTTTCTTTGTATTTTTCGGAGTTTTTCCAAATTTTAAGATAGACTTCCTGTTCAATATCTTCATTATTTTCCTTGGTTATCAGGCGGATAATGTTTTTAATATTCTGTTTATTTGATTTTATTACTTCGTTAAAATTCATTAATCCCGTTTATTCCAAAGATATAAGCCCGTAAGAGTCAACAGGCAGTCCTAAATCTTCGGAGCTTAAAGTTGTGCCGTATTTAAGAGTATCTGAAACATCGGTGTTAAGATTGATAACTCCGACTGTTGCAGTAGAGATGGTTAACATAAAAAGAGCGCAGGCAACTTTGATTTTTGCCAAATTTTTTCTCCTGGTTTTGTAGTATGGTTTAACCTCCTGGAGTAATTCTGACACGCGAAGCATCTTTTCATGTTCAAGTCTGCAATCTTCACAGTTTTGAATATGGTCATTCAGTTCCTGTTCGCTTCTAAAAGTAAACAGAGCTTCGTATTTTGAGCATTTTTTGTTCATTATATTTACCTCTTTACTCTTATAACGATTATAAACCAAAAAAGTTCATGGGTAAAGTTTTGCTTTTATTAAAAAAGTTCAAGTTTTGTCATTGTGAACTTGATTCAGAATCTTAAAATTTTGAACTTTCTTTTGTTGCGGAATTTACACTACTTGAACAATGAATATTTTTGTAGTAGAATGAGGTTTGTATAAGGGGAGAAATTATGGAATTTTTCAGAAAGCACCAAAAGGCAATAATTTTAATTATCAGTATAACTTTTGTTGCGTGGACAGTTGGTTTGATGCTGCTTCCGTTACTTATAAAATAATAGCAATATGAAAAGAAGTATCTTAAGACAAATATTAATAAGCTGGGTAGTAATCGGTATTTCTGTAACCGCAGGTATGCCCGTGTCTGCTGCTCAAACAAAAGCGTCGTTAACTCAAAAATTAAAACAAACAAACAGTAAGCGCAGTTATTTTCATGAAAAGAAAAAGCAAACCGATATAAAAATTCAAAAGGTTCGCAGTAAGTTGGCTGATGAACAGCAGCGTTTGGAATCGGCTCAAGCTGATCTTAATAAAAAAACAAGGAGTTATGCGGCTTTGCAGGTGAATTTAATCTCTATGGAACAGCAATTAAGGGCGGCTGTTTCTGATTATAATAATTTGGATTCTCAAATGAAAGAGCGTATTCGTCAGGTATACAAACATCAACGAAGAGGCATGTTTGAACTTATATTTTCTTCAACCGATGTTAATACAATGATGGATATGTTTTATTATGAAAAAATTATTATCCGTGATGATTATAAGAGAATGCAGAAACTAAAAGCAAAAGCCGATGAGATTGCAGTTTTAAAAGCTCAAGTTGAGCAGCAAAAGCGTATGATTGCTTCTTCTATTGATGATATAAAAAGCAGACGAAATATGATTCAGGGCTCTATTGCCGATAACAAAAGAATGATAGAGCGTTTGAAAAAAGATAAAAGATATTATGAAAATTCTGAAAGAGAACTGGAAAGACAGTCTGCCAGCATTCAAAGTATGATTGCTCAAATGACAGGCGGAGGTTCAACTTCAAAAGTTGTTGTTTCTTCTTCAGGGTTTATAAAGCCGATTTCCGGGCCGATTACCTCTCCGTTCGGTTATAGGATCCACCCTATATTTAAAAGCAGAATATTCCATTCAGGTATTGATATAGGCGGTCCGAATGGCGGTGCGGTTAAAGCGTCTAATGATGGTAAAGTTATTTATTCAGGCTGGTACGGAGGATACGGAAAAGTTGTAATTTTGGATCACGGTGTTATTAACGGACAGCCTATTACAACGCTGTATGCCCATATGTCTACAATAAAAGTCAGCAACGGGCAATTTGTGAAAAAAGGTCAGCCGGTAGGGCTTGAAGGTTCGACCGGATATAGTACGGGACCGCATTGCCACTTTGAAGTCAGGGTCAACGGTAAACCTACAAATCCGTTAAATTATATTAGATAAAGGATAGAAACATTGAAAAGATTTTTACTTGTTATATTTTTTATATTAGCGTTTACAAGCGGTGTTTATGCCGTAGAAGGTGAAGCTGAAATTTTTGCGGTTTCCCCTGAAGATTTGCAGGAAAACTTTTTTAAATCTCCAATGAGTACAATGATGCCGGATTTAAGAAATGAGCCGGTATATCATAGTTTGGACGATTATTCCTCAGGCAGCCACGGAAGCGGCGGGGCTATGCTTGGCAAAAAAATTGATCCTGAAAATATGCCGTTATTTATGAAAATGCGTTTGCTGCTTACTGATAAAGTATCAAATCTTACGGCGGAAAAGACAGAGGATGAAATTGCTGCAAGAAAAGAAGCCGGCAGAAAAAGAATTGAAAAATTAAAGTTTTGGAAGAAAGAAGCAGAGCCTATCCATTCAGAGCTTACTATAGTGCCTGAGGACGGTTCAATTGCGAATTCAATTAATGAAGAGGTTTCTTCCGAGCTTCCCGATTCTGAAACCTTATCACTGGAATCAGGGATTAGCGAACACGTTACTGAAAAGCAAATGCAGTTAGACTGTGACTTTATAACTTTTGATGATGAAACGGGTGATATGGTTGCAACAGGAAGACCTGATTTGTTCATTCCGCCGCAAAAAACACGCGTAATTGCGGATAAAATTGTTTATAATGAGGATGCAAATGTTCTTAAAGCAATCGGGAATGTGGTTGTTATAAGAGATGGTGCTCCGACTGAATCCGATTATTTTGAAGTTGATATGAATGAAGAAACAATGTTTATGGATAACGTTCGAACTCAATCAGATGTTGTTTTGATGAATTCGTCCAAAGCTATTCAAAAAGATGCAAAATTGATCTTAGAAGACGGTACTATTTATTCAGAAGAATCTCAAATTCACAGGATGTCTTCAAGAATGGTTGGTCCAAGGTTTATTAATATGACACTTTCTGAGGACGAACGTTCGTATTTCTTGAGTGATCCGAGAGGTAATAAACTTCATATTAATGCAGAAAAAATATATGTGGATGCTCGTAAAAACCACGATGTATTCAAAATGAAAAATATAGAGATAAGAAGACGTGGTAAGTATTGGTTTACTTGGCCGAGTTTGACTGCTTATACTAACAAAGACAGAGATTATTTCGAGGCGAATTATCCTGAATTGGGTTCTCGCAGAAAAGTGGGTATGTTCTTAGGACCCGGCTTTGTGTTTGGCGGCCCGGGCGGTTCTATATTAAAAGCTATACCGTTTATCAATTATCAGCATAGTGATTTTGGGATTGGCGGAGCTTTAAAATATCACAACACGCATAATACGACGGAATTGGGCTATGCTTCTGTTTCAGATATTTTCTTTATGAGAGGTCATCAAAGACTTGATGAAAACCTGTTTTTACAATACAGTGCGAATTCTTTTATGGATGAGTGGTTTATGGGACCTCGTATGCCGAAATATATGGCAGAAGTTTATTATGATAAAAGTTATAAGGTTCCGGATTTCCTGGCTGAGAAAAAAGGTTTGACGTTCAGGCATCGTGCCGGATTTGGTTTGATGGAAGATAACGACCGTAATTATTACGGTGAAAAGTTCACCTCAAATGCAATTTCTACGACAAGATTAAGATATATGGCAGAAATAAGACAGGCTTTATATTCTTATTCAAATCCTGAAAATAAGTTTTATTATGACTTGTCTTTATCGTTCCAAGGTTCTGCTGCGGTTTACGGTACAGGTGCTACTCAGTTTGTAGGTAGAGTGGGGCCGAGTATGCACGTTCAATATAAAAATTGGATGCAGGATTTGGCATACTATCAGGCAGGATACGAAGATAACAGCCCTATGCCGAGATTTGATGCGTATCGATACGGTCGCTCAAGCGTAAGAATCGCGGAGATTTACAGATTCAACAAATATTTATCTGCAGGTTGGTCAGGCATGGTTAATTTGAGCGATGACTCTCCTAACGGTAAATTATTCCAAGAAAACAGGTTTGTTGTTGCGTTTGGTCCTGATGATTTGAAAATTCGTTTTGGTTACGATTTTGTCAGAAAGACTACATATTTCGGGTTCGACGTTGCTTTTGATACTAAGGGAACAACGATTGACTATGGACGTTTAGAAATAAAGAATCCTGAGAGATTGGGTCAGCATAAAAAGAATGAAGAGCGTAAATTGGCTTTTGCTCCGGCTAAAAAGCCAAGTGCCCGCGAAGAAAATATTTCCCGCAGGTTTGCTAAAAAATCAACCGGGTCTGCGAAGCCTGCAGTTTTAAAATATGCTCAGGTTATCAATATTGAAGATCCTGATAAGGAAACGATACAGTAATTATGTTTGAAGAAATTAAACACGAAATAATCAAATATGGTAAAATAGCCGGGGAAAAGAATTACACTCCCGGAATTTCAGGTAATATTTCTTATCGCAGTGGAGAGAATGTGATAATTACTGCTTCGGGTTCCGCAAACGGGTATTTGGAGTCTGATGATTTAGTTGTTATTGATATGGACGGGAATTCTGTTGAGGGCTTAAAGAAAGCTTCCAGCGAAAGGTTCCTGCATTTGGAATTTTATAAAAAAAGACCCGATGTAAACTGTGTTTTTCACGTACATTCTCCGTATTTGACAGCGTTTGCCTCTTGCGGCTTACCGCTTGATGAAGCAGTTTCACCTGAAGTCATTTATTGTTTTGGTGAAATTCCGTTGGCTGAGTACGCGATTCCCGGGTCTGATGGGCTTGTTAAGAAAACTTCAAAATTCTTTGATAAATTTGATGTAGTTTTGCTTGCAAATCATGGTGTTGTCATTGGTGCACCAACCGTAAAAGAGGCATATTTGAGGCTTGAACTTGCAGAAGAGTATGCCAAAACAATTATTTGTACAAAATTTCTTGGTGATGCTAAAATATTACCAAAAGAAGAAGTTGAAAATATTTATTTATTAAGACAGAAGTAAAAGAGGAAAAACAAGTGTCAATTACATTGGAAAATAAACAAGGATTAATAGCCGGTGATGGTACATTACCGGTAAGAATGGCTCAGTATGCTAAAGAAAACGGCTTTGAAGTTGTTTGTATTTCTTTGGCGAAGGATAATGTCCGCGAGCTTAAGAAATATTGTTCAAAAGTTTATAGCTGTCATCCTGGTGAGGTTGACAGAATAGAGTCAATTTTAAAAGACGAAGCCTTAAAACAGATTACATTCTTAGGCAAAGTTCACAAAAAAGTTTTGCTTCAGCTCCACAAATTTGACAAAAGAGCTATTGATTTAATAAAGGAAGCTGCAAGACTGAATGATGATCAAGTTATGCTTATGATTGTTGATGAGCTTAAGAAAATTGGGATTGAGGTTCTTGATCAAACTATATTTATAAAAAATCTTATGATACCTGCCGGAGTCCTTGGTGTGCATAAGCCTACACAGAGCCAAATGGATGACGTAAATTACGGATTTTGGCTGGCAAAAGAGATGGGCAAACTTGATGTCGGACAGTCTGTTGTTATCAAGGATAAAATGATTATGGCAGTAGAAGCGATTGAGGGTACTGATGTCTGCATCAAGCGCGGTGCAAAGTTGGCAAAAGATGGTGCGGTAATTGTCAAGGTTGCTAAACCTAAACAGGACAAACGCTTTGATATCCCTGCTATAGGAATGAGGACTTTGAGAACTATGAGCCACAGGCATGCAAGTTTGATTGCCGTTGAGGCTAATGAAACAATTATTGTTGATCAGGAAAAAGTTATAAAATACGCTGATGAGCATAATATCGTAATAATGGCGGTATAGATGAAGAAATTATTTATTATAACGGGCGAATACTCAGGTGATATTCATGCAGCTAAAGTTGTTAAAGAGCTTCGTGCGCTTGAGTTGGATTTGGAAATAGAAGGTATTGGTGGTATAAATTTGCAAAATGAAGGAGTTAAACTTTTTTCCACTCAGGAAAAAATGTCCGCTGTCGGACTTTCTCCTCAAATTCTGCTTAATCATTTTAAGCTTGGGAAAGCTCTTTTGGATTATTTAAAAAATGATTACAAACCTGATTTGGTGTTATTAATCGATTACGGAGCTTTTAACTTGACTATTGCAAGCTTTTTGAAAAGGGCTGGGATAAAGGTGTTTTACTATATTCCGCCACAAGTTTGGGCAAGCCGGAAGTACAGAATTAAACTTATTAAAAAGTTTGTTGATAAGGTTTTGTGTATCTTTCCGTTTGAACGTCCGTTATATGCCCAGTACGGTATAGATACGCACTATTGCGGGCATCCTTTGGTTGCTCAGCTGCCTGCTCCGGCAGGACGTCGAGAGTTTTTTAGAACTCATGGGCTGGACATTGATAAAAAACTCGTGTCTGTTTTTCCGGGCTCCAGGGAGTTTGAGCTGAAACATTTAATGAGTGTTTTTAAAGAAAGTGTTGAGAGATTAAGCCGCAGACATCCCGATTTGCAATTTTGTATTTCTCAAGCTCCTAATTTGTCGGATGAAGTTTACAACAAGTATTTAGGAGATTGCAATATCAAGGTTATTAAAGGAGAAAATCAAGCTTTGCTAAGTGTTTCTGATGCGTTGATTTTGGCATCAGGTACGGTTGCGCTGGAAGCTTGTTTGTATAAGACACCTATGATAATTGCTTATCGCGGTCCTAAACTGTTTTATTTGGTATATTTGCTTGTTAGGTGCATAAAAAGGGTTTCACTTCCAAATATTATCGCGGATAAAGATATTGTTCCCGAGATTATTCAGGATAAACTTACAGCCTCAAATATTACATATGAAATTGAGGAACTTCTTTACAATAAGGCTCGTCGACAAGAGCATATCAAGCAACTAGGCGAAGTGAAGGAATTGTTGTCCGACAAGAATTCTGCTCTTGAAGTTGCAAAAATTATTGATATTGAATTATTTTCGTAATATAAATTCATAAAGTCTGTTTTTATAAGCAAAAATATCATCGCAATTGCTTTATAAATAATGTAGGCTAGTGATTTTATGATAAATTCTGTTCAAAAATTTGAACCAAATAAAAACCCGTTCGGACAGGTTAGCACAAGAACCGCACCGAGCGATTATTGGCATGAGCAGCAGCCTAAGCAAATTGAGAATAGTGATAAATATTTAGCCGCAAATTTTGAAAAAATAAGAATTATTACGCCCGAGGAAGCAAGAAAAACAAATAATATTAAAATCATTGGTCTATCTATAGCAGGGGCAACCGTTTTAACTGCCGCAGGTATCTTTTTTGTTTTAAAAGGAGGACCTAAAGGGCTGAGCCGGAGTTTTATCAATTTAAAAGACTTCTTAGAACGCAAGGTGCAAAAAGCAAAACTTGACAGTGACGGCGTTTTGTCCACGACAAATAAGGTCTATGTGTATGCGTATGATAAACTTAACAAGCTTCAACGCCGCTTTGATGTAATAAATAATTACAATACGGTTAAAGACTTGAGTTTTAAAAAGCTCATGGGCTGTAATAAATATTTAGCAAAACTGCATGATAAGATTACCAAACTGTTTGAACGAGTCGGGCGTCAAGCTGTCTTGAATACGTATTCTAAAACAGATGGTTTATTACATACGGCTGACAGGTTTGCAACTCAAAGACCCGGAATGTCAGCTTCTTCGCCTTTGACTGATCGCGCGCGTCAGTTAAGCGAAGAAATTTCTCAATACTCAGAACAGCATTTTGGGAATATGGCTTTACGTTCAAGATATCATTTCTTCAAATCTGCGGTAGAAGCTTTGAAGGATTCATTTACTAAAATGAAAGTCTTTCTATCAAAAGGCATTTACAGTGAATTTATGGCGGATTCCAAGATTGTAAAACAGAGAGAAGATGTTATAAATTCGTTAAGGCAGAATCGACGTGAAATATTATATCCTATCAGTCATTTAGTAAAAGATTCGGATGATTCAATTTTAAAAATGGTAGGTTCATTAGGATTTAAAGATACAGAACGAATTACTCAGCTTAGAAAAATTCGTTCTCAGATAAAGAAATTTGCTAAAGCTGCATCTCCGGAAGCAAGAGCACAAGTTCAAGCTAATATTGTTAAACTTATGGATGAATTTAGTAATAGTGTTGCTCAAGGCGTGAAAGCCAAAACAATAACAGATGAAGCCGGAAGTCTTTTAAATACGGCAATGGCTAAGTTGAAAAATAATTTGGTTAATTACAATCCGGGCAAGCTTCAGGAACTGTTATCATTGTACAAAGAAATCTTACCGAAATCTGAATATGCTCAGGTTGAAAAATTGTATAAGGCTTGGATTAAATCTTTGGATAAGTCGATTAAGCTTGAAACTGAAGACTATTTCGGGAAATTGAGAGATTTGGCAATGGGTTCTGCTCCGACTGATATTTTAACCATAGTTGGGTCATTCGGAATTTTGGGTTATAACCTTATTAAATCAAAAGATAATGATCAACGCACTTCTATTGCCTTGAAGTACGGTATTCCGGCGTTAGCAGGTATCGGTTCTTCTCTGTATTTCAATGCTAAATTATTTGCAGGTTCAAAAGCATTGATATGTAGTTCGCTGCTGTCTTTCGGAGTTAACAGGCTCGGGGCTTGGGCTGATGGTATGCTGAAAAAATATAAGCAGTCAAAGTCACAAAATCCTCCAAAAACAGTATAGCCATATTATAAATTTTTGTTAGAATCACATTTGGAGAGGTCTGCTGAATTTAAGGGGAGCAGGATGACAAATTTAACAATAAGAGAGAAATTAGAAAAAAGAGAATTTGATATATTATCGGATATCGCTACTAAGTCCGCTCAAACAAAGGGGCGAAAAGTATTTATTGAACCGTCGGATTTGAGAACCGAGTTCCAGCGCGACAGAGATAGAATTTTGCATTCAAAAGCGTTTAGAAGGTTAAAGCACAAAACTCAAGTCTTCTTATCACCTTTTGATGACCACTTTAGAACCCGTTTGACACATACTCTTGAGGTGTCACAAATTGCCAGGACAATAGCCAGGGCATTGGATTTGAATGAAGATTTGGTAGAAGCAATTTCGCTGGGGCATGATTTAGGTCATACGCCGTTTGGGCATTGCGGGGAAGGTGTTTTAAATGAACTTATTGAGGGCGGATTTTATCACAATCTTCAAAGTGTCAGAGTTGTTGAAGTTTTGGAAAATCTTAATTTATGTCAAGAAACGATAGATGGTATTAGGACTCATTCCTGGGATTTTGAACCGTTGACGCCGGAGGCTAAAGTTGTTCAGCTTGCTGATAAAATTGCTTATATAAACCACGATATTGAGGATTCAATCCGAGCCGGGGTAATCTCTGAGAGTGATTTGCCAAAGGATTGTATTGATTATTTCTCTTCTAATCAAAGTAAGCGGTTAAGTAAAATGATTACTGAAATTGTATCAAATTCCATTGGTAAATCGGATATTAGCATGAGCGAAGAGGCTTGGGGGTATACAACTAAGCTGCGCAAGTGGATGTTTGAAAATGTATATAATGATGAATCGACAGCAAAACTTGAAGAAAGAAAAGCAAAAAATGTCATTCGGGAATTGTTCTACTATTATTGTGACATGCTTAAACCGATTTGTCCGATAGATAAAATAGAAAGAGTTGTAACTGATTACATTTCAGGCATGACCGACAGGTATGCGGTTGAACGTTTTAATGAAAATTTTGTTCCAATGGGGCTAAAATGTAGTGCCCGAGATGATTATTTATTTAAACTTGCAAATGAATCAGCACAATGATAATCTAATTGATATAAGAGTGAAAAGAAGGAGAGAAACATGCTAGAACACAATAATATCAAGGAAATCGGGGGGGGGTAACCTTTTAAGGCTTGTCTTTCCTATGTCCTCGGCCGGACGGGGCACAATGCTACCAATTAATGAGAATAATGAGCGATTAACGCGCTCCGCGGGGACGGCTCCGCCGTGGTACCGACATATAATACGAGGTTGGGACTACTGTCATTCTGTGGGCGAAGCCCGAAAGAATCCAGCTGATAATTTAAAAAGCTGGATTGCTTCGCAT
>JAMPCZ010000039.1 GCA_023665935.1 Muribaculaceae bacterium
ATCCATAATATTCATATTTTTTACCTCTATATTATTATACTATTTTTTCTAACTTCCGACTAAAATGTCAAATTCGCGATACTTTATGTCAAAATCCCTGATACACGATATCCAGGTTAAAATTTGATAAATATGTTCGAACTCTTAAAACTTTCTCATAGCAATAAAAAAGACGACTTTCGCCATCTTTTTTATTTTGGAGGATAGGAGATTCGAACTCCTGACCCCCTGCGTGCAAAGCAGGTGCTCTACCAGCTGAGCTAATCCCCCATTTTAGTGTCGCTACCCTCTGAGGTTTTCTCCGCTTAGGTTTTTCAACCCTTGCAATATTTATTCTACATGCTAAATTTTCTTTGTAAACCCCTTTTTGAAAAATTTTTCGATAATTTTGAAAATTATTGAGTTTGTGGAATTTTTTATTTATCCGGTTATTTTTCCCAAGACTACACGTTTATCTGCGCCCGTACAACACGGCAGGTTATTGGGGATTCCGTAATATGTACAGTAACCGAGCAGTGCAAATGCCATGACCTCTTTGAAATTATTTGAAATTCCGTATTCTTCACAAGTTGTCAGCTCGATGTGTGTCGGCAAATATTTGCGCAAGAATTTGATTAATGTCTTATTATATGCTCCCCCTCCGCATATTACCGCTTCATGGATGTCAACATTCGGGTAGACAAATCGTTCGTAACTTTGGGCAATAGTTTTTGCGGTTAATGCTGTTACTGTTGTGATTATATCTTTTGTATCTTCAGGGGCGTATTTCAGGGCTCGCTCTATGTATTCTGTTGAAAAATACTCTCGTCCTGTTGATTTTGGAGCGTCCAGGAAGTAGTATTCATCAGATAATAATAATTCGAGCCAATTGTCACAAATTGTACCGCTTGCCGCAGTTTCTCCGTCTTTATCATAGGTTTTTCCAAAGTATTTTCCCATGCAATAGTCAATCATAATATTGCCAAGCCCGGTGTCAAACCCGAAGGTGTCATAATTTTGAGATACGACTGTGACATTTGAGATTCCGCCAATGTTTTGAATCGCATAGTTTTTCTTTCTATGTTTAAACCAGCTTTCGTCTGCAAAACAAACCAGCGGTGCTCCTTGTCCGTTTTGTGCCATATCAGCTTCCCTAAAATTAGAGATGACGGTACAGCCGGTTTGTTGAGCAATTACCGAACTTTCTCCCAGTTGTAGTGTACTGCGTAAATTCATCCCGTCTAGTTTTGTGTCAAAGGGGTAGTGGTATACTGTTTGACCATGACTTGATATGAAATCAGGTTTCCCAAATTCTTCAATTAAAACATTTGCGGCATTTGCAAAGCATTCCCCTATTACAAAATTCATTTGGCAAATATCTTTGATGCCGGCTTCTGCGCGAAACATTTGAAAAATTTTTGTTCTAATATGTTCCGGGTACTGATAGTTTATTCCGTGAATTAATTTTACGCTTCTATCAGGATAAACTTCGCACAAGCCTGCATCTATGCTGTCACAAGATGTCCCGGACATAAGTGCTATAACTCTTTTTACTTCTAACTCTTCCATATAAATTTACACCATTCTTGTTTTTTGTTTCAAAAGGAATTACTTAATATTTATCATATAAAAAAGCCTGTACTTATTCAAGTACAAGCTATTCAAAGTTTACAACTATCCTTACTTACTCTCTTCTAAAGCTTTTGCTTTAACCCCCAAAACATATCAGATATACAATTCTAAATGTAAACTAATAAAATAAATATCCCTAATCTACAGTTTTCCTAACTGAACCTCAATAATCTCTTTTCCCTTTTGGACTACTTCACCATCACCTCTGTTTCTTATGTCCAATTTATATCTTTCCAGCTATTTAATTCCTTTAAATAACTAACCCTTCCATCTGTCTGGCAGCCTTATTTTTTTTAATTCGGCTTTCCTTATGTATATAACTGTATTACTAAGTTTAAGTGATTACAAGTAAAGAAATTTTGATAAATTTTTACATTTGACCATGCCTCTAGTAATATCAAGGAAATATTCGTGTTCGCAAATCTTAATGAAGATAACTTAATGAAATCATGTAAAATTTCACGCATTTTTTATTTGACATTACAAAATTTTGTTCAAAATTTTTTCAAGCATGCTTGATTAATAATTAGAAAATCACAGCAATTTATGATAAACTTAGTTAAAAAAGGGAAATATAATATTATGAGAGAATTTCTAAAAACGAATACTATTACGCATAATCTTATGTCTTTTAGCGGATTCAAATCAATTTTTATTTTTACCCTGCTTGCAGATGGCCCGAAAACGTATGCACAGATTCAGGAAGCGTTCAGGAATAATGAATATCTGCACGAAAATATTTCAATAGATTCTCTTAGAATATATATGAATTCTCTCAAAAAAGTTGGCTGTGATATCAAGTCAAAATGTATTGGAAAAAAGAGATATTTTTTATTAAATTCGCATCCTTTTGAGCTAAAAGTAGACGATAATCAAGTAACAAGTATTATTAAAATATACAAAACGATTGTTAAGTCGATTGAGATTTGTGATTTGATTTCTTTGCATAATTTTTTCGATAAAATTTCAAAATTTATAACTAATACGGACTTAAAAGAGCAATTAGACGGAATTTCTCCGCTCAACGGGATAGATATAAAACTCATTGAGGAATTAAGATATTATACGCTGCATAATGCGGAAATTGTCATTCTTTATAAGTCAGATACTTCTAGAACCACGAAAGAAATAACAATAATTGTTGATAAGATGGCAACTCAAAACGGTAAATTATATATTTACGGGATAAATTCCGAGTATAAAAATTATTCAAGTTTTTTGGTAAGCAAAGTTACTAAAGTTATAAGTTCAAATTTCGGAGAAAAGACTTTGGAGCTGCCTGATATTAAGCTTGTTTACGAATACTATAAAGATTATGATGAAGATTTTGAGCTGCAGAAAAATGAAGAAATTATAGAAGAAACTGAAGATAAATATATTGTAGAATTTATTTCCAAAAGCAAGTTTGAAATTATGCAAAGGGTTTTTTATCACGGTTTCAGATGTAAGGTTTTATCTCCGACTAATATAAAAGATGAAGTAATCCAAACTTTGAAAAATATGAAAGAAGGTTACATTGTCAAATAAAAAACTTAATGAAGGATGTTTAAAAATTTTCAAATTTTTGGAGCTTTTGTATGAGGATAAAGCTTATTATAAAGATGTAATCGAAATTTTTAAGGATGATTTGAACGAAGATCAGACAAAAAATTCAATCCAGGTTATATTAAACAAATATTCTAATACGTTCAAAGTTTTTGGGATGAAACTTGTAAAAGAGAAAAATAAATTCAGGCTTGGAAGCAGTCTGTATACGATGAAGTTTTCGATGGATGATCTTAAGTCAATGAATATATTATTCTCGTCAATTCAGGATTTCCCCGACGAAACTTTAGCTGAAAGTATGTTAGAATTTTTAAATAGCATAACTTTTAGAATGAATACGGATGATAAAATTTCGCTGGATACAATCAGGCAGACTAATAATTATTCTTTTCCTTTTCAATATTTGGAGTTAAAAAGTCAGATTAAGCATTGTTTAGATTTGTGTAAATCGAATCAATTGGTGAATCTTATTTATTACAAACGAAAAAAAGAATTCAAAGTAAGATGTAAGCCTAAAGATGTTATATATAATTCTAAAAACGTGTATTTTGCGGTGCACGATGTTAAAACGATGCAGAATCTTGAAATTCCTTTGGGTAAAATTTTGCGAATTGAAGTGAATCATCAGGTTGCATCGTCATCTGAAATTACTCAAACCGTTGTGTATAAATTAAGTGACAGACTGGCAAAAACTTATAAGCCAAAACAAGGCGAAGAATCTCAGGGGCTTGATGAACAGGGCAGGTTAACTATAATAAACAGAGGGGAACCGATAGAAAAGCTTTTCAAACGACTTATGAGATATTCATCCAGTTGTGAAATTGTCAGACCGAAGTTTATACGCGATGAATTTATTGAACTCATAAATAAAACACTTAATAATTATGAGGAGATGTAGAGAGCTATTTATATATAGCTTTACGCAAGAATCCTAAAAAATCCTGTCATTCTGAGGCTTTAGCCGAAGAATCTCATAAATTTTGAGATACTTCGCTTGCGCTCAGTATGACCCCCATTTTACAAATTCTTGTGTAAACTTATATATAAGTGCCTGTAGATGGGTCGATTTTTACGCAAGCATCCTTTCAAATGTGGAGATTTGGAGGGGCGAAATTGAATGGCTGCAGGTGTTTTTGTTCGGACAATAAAACTTCATAAAGCATAACAAATTTGGGATATTTGTGGTAGATTAGGAACAGGCAGGGTTTGGAAATTTTCCAAAAATTTTACAAAAGAGAATAAGCTTGTTTAAGGGAGAATGTTGATGGTATCACCAAAAGTTTCAGTTATAATACCGGTTTGGAATTCTGAAAAATATCTCAAAAAATGTCTTGATAGTGTTATTGCTCAAACATACAAAAACTTGGAAATTATCTGTGTGAATGATGGTTCTACTGATAAATCTTTGGATATCTTGAATGAATATGCGCAGCGTGATAAAAGAATAATTGTTGTGACCCAAGAGAATGCGGGTGTTTCTGCTGCCAGAAATAACGGGTTAAGTGTTGCAACCGGGGATTATGCAGCATTTGTAGATTCTGATGATTGGCTTGAAGCAAATTGTTATGAGCTTGCGATAAGAACTGCGTTGAAAAATCCTGATGTTGAATTGGTGCAGTGGTGTGCAAATGTTGTAAACAGCAGGAATGCGGATAAAAAAGAGTATAAAGCAAACGTGGAATGGTTTTCCGGTGCATTCAGAAACAAACAGATTCTCAGTGTGAATGTTGCAAAGAGAATGTTCTATACAACTTGGGCAAGTTTGTTTCGGATGGATATTATTAAAAACCTGCAGTTAAGGTTTAAAAATTATAAATATTGTGAAGACCTGTTGTTTGTTACAATGTATCTTTCTCAAGTTAGTAAAATCTATTTTATGCCTGACAAGTTATACAACTATGTATTGGCTAAGGATTCTGCGACAACAATGTACAGTTCAAGGCATAACCCGAAATATTATTTTCAGGTAAATATTAGTGAAGCTTTGGATTGTTATAATTTTTATAAAAAGATTCGCAGAGGGCAAAAGTTCCGTGAAATAATTTTCCCGCGTTTTTTCAACACTATTTGCTGGGGATACAGTAACCTTCCGGATTCAGAGAAAAAACAAGCACAGTCAAAGCTTACCGAGTTTGTAAGCAAGCTTTCTCCGACTAAGAATTGGGGTTGGGATGTTGTATTTATAAGGCGAAGACAGTTTTATAGAGTTGATGCGTTAAAAGTTCCGTACAGAGTGTTTGGAAATAAATTGTTTGGATTTTCAATTTATCGCAATAATAAACCAAGATTGCACATGAAGCTTTTTGGGTTGAGAATCAGTATTCCGTACCAAAAGTTATTGTATGTACGTAACTTCGGGAAACATAAAGTGTATAATCTTTTTGGCTTTAAGCTGAAGATTCGACGGAAGTTTAAAGATAAGCAGTTCTCTACTAAAGATTTGGCGCAGTATATTTCAAATGAAACGATTGCTGCCAATATAATAAAAGAAGTTCACTCTAAGACTTTTCCACGGTTTAAAAATTGTAATACCGGTAAAGTTGCTGTTATTATGGCTTCCGGTCCGACGATGGCTTATTACAGACCTATTGAAGGTGCCGTTCATATTGGGATGAATAAATCTTATCAAAATGAGAAAGTTAAATTGGATTATCTGTTCGTTCAGGATTATGAAGCCGTAAGATCTTTTATTGACGATATGATGACTTATCCTACAGAGTTGTTTATAGGTTCATATCTGAGCAGCGAGCTTGATTGGATACATAAGTGTATAATCCCTGAACGCTACAGGGATAGAGAAAATGTAAACAGATATTTTTCTGCATATTCAAAAAATCTATGCTATCCGTATCTTGAATACTGCGGACTTATGGATTTTTCTTCTGTTGCATTCCCTGCAACACAGTTTGCGTTTTATACAAGACCGCAAAAGATTTATTTGGTAGGCTGTGATTGTTCTAATGCTGGATATTTTGACAAGAGTTCAGCCGGGGCTGTGGATTTATCTCCGCTTGTAAGGGGCTGGGTTCAAATGAAAAAATATCAGGAAACATATTTTCCTGATATTGAGATTATTTCAATTAATCCAAAAGGGCTGAGGGGTGTGTTTCGTGAGGTTTATACCCATGATTATGTTGACGCTAATCCCGAGTTGTTTGAAGAGTATGAAGATATTGTGTATTTAGAAGATTTGGAGAAAGAAGCAATATATGAGTAGTAAAAAGATAGTTGGTATAATTCCTGCAAGATACAGTTCTTCCCGTCTGCCGGGTAAACCATTAGCCGATATTTGCGGCAAGCCTATGATTTGGTGGGTTTATAATCAGGTTAAAAAAGTTGATGAGCTTGCTGAAGTGTATGTCGCAACAGATGATAACAGGATTAAAGATGCTTGTGAGGAATTCGGAATGAAAGTTATTATGACTTCTGATAGTCATCCTACTCATATCCATAGAATTCATGAAGTTTCAGAAAAGATTGATTCGGATTTATATCTTTGCATCTGCGGTGATGAACCTTTGATTCAGCCTGATGTAATCCGACAGGCTATTCCTCAAACTATTGAACCGATGACAATTTCGGTTTTGATGAGAGAGTTTACGGAGCCGACTGAAGTTATTGATCCGGGAAATATCAAGATTACGACAAATAATGACGGATACTGCGTAAGCCTTTCAAGAAGCCCGATTCCGTTCCCTTATAAAACTATTCGGTATAAGTACAAAAAAATTGTGGGTGTCGAATGCTATAACAAGCAGGCGTTAGACTTTTTTGTATCAAAAGATGCCGGATGTATTGAAAAAATTGAAGATGTTACTTTATTAAGATTTTTGGAAAATCGTATTCCGATGAAATTCCATCTTGTGTCAACAAACGCGTTGTCTGTTGATACCGAAAAAGATTTGGAAAAAGTAAGAAACTTGATTGCTGAAAGGGTTAGTAAATAATGAAAAAAGTTACGCTTTTAGATTGTACATTGCGCGACGGCGGTTTTTTGAATGATTGGAATTTCGGACATAACAGTATTCTGAGCATATATAGACGACTGGCGAAATCAGGTGTTGAAATTATTGAAGCCGGGTTTATTAATGCAAAGAAAACTTTTGATATAAATCGGACAATAAATCCATCTACAAGTTGTTTTGATGAAATTTTCAAAGGTCAGGAAAAGAAAGCTAAAGTTCTTGGAATGATTGATTTTGGGACTTGTCCTATAGAAAATATATCCGTTCAAAAAGATTCTTTTTTGGATGGAATAAGGGTAATTTTTAAGAAAAAAGATATTGTAGAGGCTATAAAGTTCTGTCGCCAAATTAAAGAAAAAGGGTATGAGCTATATGTAAATCCGGTATCAATTACGACATATTCGGATAGAGAAATGCTGGATCTGATTGATTTAGTCAATGACCTTGCACCCAAAGCGATGTCTTTGGTTGATACTTACGGTTTGCTGCATAAGGAACGATTGTTCAGATATTTTTATCTGCTGGATAGTAATTTGAATCCTGATATAGAAATCGGTTATCATTCTCATAATAATTTTCAATTGGCATATGCTAATGCAATTGAGCTTTTGAATTTGAAAACAGACAGAGGAATTATTTTAGACAGTTCGTTGTACGGGATGGGCAAGTCCGCAGGTAACTGTAATACCGAGCTTCTTGCGATGTATTTGAATAATAATTATGATAAAAATTATAATATCCCTGAAATTTTGAATACGATTGATTTGGAAATTCTCAAGTATACAAAACAGTTTGCCTGGGGGTATAGGATGTCATACTATCTTTCTGCCATAAACGATTGCCATCCGAATTATGTTACATATCTTGAGAAGAAAAATATGCTTCCGGTGAAGGATATTAACGCGATTGTTGCTCAAATTGATGATGATAAAAAATTGGTGTTCAATGAAGCTCATATCGAGGAGTTGTATCAAAGATATCAACGTAAATCGGTCGATGACACCAAGGATTATGAAGATTTATCAAAAGCACTTGCCGGTAAAACTATCTTGTTGTTAGGACCCGGTAAGTCAATTAAAGATAAATACGACACAATTGCCGAGTATATTGAGCATAACGCTCCTGCGGTATTTTCTGTTAATCATATAAATTCATTGTTCAAGTCTGATTATATATTTATTAGTAATGCGAAGCGTTACGACCAGTTTATTGATTTGAAGAATGATAAACAGACCAAATTGATTACAACAAGTAATATAGTGAATGATAACGGTATATCTGACTATATTTTGAATTGGGATAATTTGATTTCTACAAAGACTGTTGTCGGGGAGTCATCATTGTATTTGTTGATAAATGCTTTGGTTAAATTGAAAGTTAATAAGGTTGTTCTTGCAGGATTTGACGGGTTTTCCAAGGTTGCACAAAATTATTATGATAACAACTATCAGTTTTATGAAGAAGATAATAATGCAAACAAAGTTACCCGTGCTATTTCAAAACAAATTGACGAGTTTCAAAAACTTATTCAGATTGAGTTTTTAACCCAATCACATTATCAAAAACGCGGAAAGGCTCTGAATGTATAAAACGATTATATTTGATTTGGATGGAACTTTGTTGGATTCTACGGTGGGCATCATTGATGCGGTTAAGATTACGCTCGAGGAAATCGGTTTAGAGATTCCATCCTATGAGGTTTTAAAAACTTTTATAGGGCCGCCGATTCAGGATTCCTTAGCAAGACAATTCGCTTTGGATAAAGAAACTGCGATGAAATACGCAGATATGTTTCGGGCAAATTATCGCCAATATTCAATGTTTCGGGCTAATCTTTATCCTAAGGTTATTGAGCTTCTCAGATCATTAAAAGATGACGGGAAAAAGATCGCTGTGGCAACATATAAAAGTCATGATAATGCGATGGCTGTATTAGAGCATTTTGGAATTTTAGATTTTTGTGATTACGCATTAGGCAGCGACCCGGATGGGAAAATGACCAAGGCTGATATTATAAATGAATGTATTACAAAACTCGGTGCGGATAAGAAATTTTGTGTAATGGTCGGTGATAGCAATGCAGATGCGTATGGTGCAGCTGGCGCGGGGATTGATTTTATTGCTCTGACCCACGGGTTTGGGTTTAGTAGCCAAAAAGACTTGGATAATGTTAAACATGTTGCGGCGTGTGCAAATATTAGTGAACTTGCACAAGTTTTGCTAAAAGATAATGTATTATTATTTTAGGACAAACTTAAAATTTGTCATTCTGAATTAGATTGAGAATTTTAAATTTTAAGTTTGCTCTTTTATTCATAATATTAGTGTAATCCGCGGGCTGAAAATATATCGAAATAGTAGTTATTTTCGCTTGAAAATAATCTGTCATCGTGTCCGTTAATTTTTAATTCCATTTTATATTCAATAGCTTCATTGTTTTTACTGAGGAGTTTAACTCCTGCAGAGCCTCTTGCTGTTGCCATTTTTGATAGTGCATTTTCAAACGCTTCCAGGTATTCCAGGCAGTTCGGGAATTTATATTTTTCGATAATTTCTTGTTTTGCCTTTGCACTCATTGTTGTTTCAATAGAGTCGTTTTCATTTAATTCAATGGTTGACTTTGTATCGGTTTGGGCATAGTTGTTTTCAATGATGTTTTTTAACGCAACTTTATCTAAGGTGTTTTTGAGGTCAAACATTTCTAAAAGCTTTATAACAGATGCTTTTTCATTATCTTCTAAAATTGTGTAGTCGTTGAGTTTACACAATGTAAGAGCTGCATCAATATTATCTGACTTTTTTTCCATAATTCTTTTTAGAAGTTCAGGATTAGGTGCAAATTCAAGGCTTTGCGGATATGTTTGGATAATTTCTGAGTTTGTAATAAATTGTCCTGCTTTAATCATATCAAGATTACCTTCAGAATCCGTTGCAAATTGGGTTGCCTTTATAAATATAGGATTTTTCGGGTCGTTAGCTTCGTAATATTTGTAAGTGTCCCAGTTTGTTATATAGGTTTCCACTTTAAGTTTGTTGATTTCAGAAAATTCATTTGTGTTATCGTTGATTGTTTTGATTAAAAATTTTGTATCTTCAAGTGTTTTGGGTTCTAAATTTTTTGGACGATACTTTGAGCAAATTGTTGCAATATCAGTCATATCATTCAAGTATAAAACATCAAGAACATTGTCAAATTCAGACTTAAAATCATTTAACTTAGCTTTTTTTTCTTGTTCAAGTTTTTTGCGTTGAAGTTCGGCTTGATATTGTTCGTTATTGATTCTTTCTGTTTCAAGAGGTTTAATTTTTTCTTGAGCAATTGTTTTTAATCCTGATTTTATCGATTTTTCACCATCATTTATTTTATCTAATTCTTGCAAAAATCTGATAATGTTTTGGCGGTCTTGCGGTTTACATTCACTGAATTGTATTATTTGTTCAAAAAGTTCATCACTATTTACAAGTTCTGTGTTTGAAAAATAGTCAAGGCGTGATAAAAGCATATCGTGGTTGAACAGATTATAACTGCGTTGACCTTGATGTATTTTTTCTGCAATTTTGATTAGTGACCGAGGTTTTTCTGGGACTTTTTCAAATTTGTATTCTGTATTACTTAGACTTTTTATCGGAATTTCAGTGTTTTGGAATTTGTATACAATTTCGTTAGGCTTTTTGCCCTCAAGGTATTGTTGTCTTACAGTCGATAATACCACATCATCAAAATTCAATGCCAAGAGTTTTAAATCCAACTCTGTAATTTGCGGTGTTGTATTTTTTCGGTGTCCATGCAAGGTTGAGAAACCGTTTAGTTTTGCATTTTTGTATACGTCAACAATTGCCATATGAGTTGCTTTTGCAGCTTTGACGTAAAGGTAATCTTCATCAAATCCGTATTTTTGTGATATGTCATGGAATATTTTTTTTATTTTTTTATCTGAAAAATCAAATCCTTCTTCTGCGCCGATTTTACATTTATGCGAAAAGTCTTCATAAAAATCTCGGGTTAGAGTTGAAACAATTTTCTGCGCGATAATGTCTTCTGGGCGTGGCGGAACTTTGATTTTAGGATATTTTTTGTTAAGTTCTTTTATCGTATTAATATTTTCAAGGTCTTGGTAATAATTTTTATAGACCTTATCCAGTCTGAAATTATCGGAGAGTATCGCTGTTTTGAACCTGTTGATAAGTTTGTAGTCAATTTTTTCGTTCCCCGGTTTTTTGAGGGGGTGGGTTTCCGGTTTTAGAGATCTGTGGTTTTTAATATGCTTAAATTCTTTTTCTGCTTCAAATAACGCATTTGTTCTTTGCTGCTGGTTCATTTTCGTGTCGGCAATAATTTCATCCAAACGATTTTCCAGCTTTTTTATTCGTTCAATTTGGGCTTTTGTAAATTTTATGTTTCTGTGTATTGTTATGATCATCAATTCTTCTTTTGTGTAATTATCAGGCTGGGTTTGAAGAATATCATCAAGTTGTTTTAACAGTTTAGCTTTCTCCTGTTCTACGTTAATTAACTTTTTAGGTTGCTGAACGTTATGAATCGCCCCAAACGGAATTCTTGAGTAATCTGTCGCACAAGTATTTTGCACAGGGTCGGTCTGTGCGTTATTTGAAGGTCTATTGTTTTGTATATTTGTCCTTTGGAATTTAGGTATTGTGTTAATTTTCTGAATATTCATAATTAGTTTTTCAAAACCTTATAATTAGATTTTTTTGCGTATAAGTTTTGTAAAGCTTTACAAAACTTATTATATTAAATTGCTATTTGGAATCCTGTTAGAATTCTGTGACTGTTTGGTTTTGCATCGTTTTGGCAAAATATATAATTTAAGATAAGCTTTAGTGCTTGTCCTTTTATGTAGTAATTTATTCCCGCGGTGTATTCTCGGGTGTTATTATTGCTAATTTCTTTATCAGGGTCAAATTCATCATATCTTGCCAGTAGTTCAAGTTTTTTAGTAATATGGTAACCAAGAGTTACGTACCAGCCCTGATGGTGTTTGTTGCTCAGTCCTGTCGCGCCGTTTGAACCGTTGGAAATTGCGTATTCCATACGCGTCCAAAACTTTTTATATTCATATCCCAGGTAGGCTCCGCCTGTGAAATAATCAGTGGAATTGCGTTCCCCTGTGACAATTCCGCCGCCTGTAGTAAGTTTACCGTATTTGCCGTTGGTTTTTGCCAGCGGTTTTAGGTTGACCCAGGCGTCAAATTCCGCTCCGGGCATAAATTCAGTAAAAAATGTATCCGAGCTGTAAGCTCCAATATCGTAATCGGCAAATGAATAATCCCCTTTTACTCTCAATCCGACTTTTCTGATGTTTGCAAAATTTCGTGAAATTTGTGAGCGGTTAATAAAAGGCAGTGTATATGGTGATTGAGCTCCTTCATAGCCTGTGCCTGTTCTTGAATTACCGAAAAGAATTGTGTGATGCGGAATTCTGTGGGATTCAAAATAGGCATCCTGGACAAATTGTTTCATAAAAGAATGGTTATGTTGGTGCGACGGGTCAAGCATTAATCGGAAATTTTCATTTCCCCCGTGGAATTTGCCGTCAAACAGGACATTTACCAATGCGGGATTATATTTTGTGTAGCCGTTTTCACTTTCTTCCATCATTGTATCAAAGTTTCCCTGAACAACTCCCCAGGTGTGAAGACTCTCTAATGGGCCGTTTTCAAATTTTTTTGTCAGTTGGTCTGAAAACAGGCTTGATGGAACATTTGTATTATCAATTTGCAGGTTGTATAAATTTTTGACGCCTTGAGAAATTCCGCTGAAAAGTTTTGCTTGTTCGCGGGTTTGATTTGATGTTTCAAAAACTTCAGACGGGTTAATTTTGATAGGTTCGTTTTCTTTTTGTTGAAAAGTATTTTGCCTGCTGTCATTTATTGCAAGTTTTTTGAAATCATTGTCAAATGTTAGATTAATTTCTTCCTGTGCAAAAGTTTGCAGCGGGGGTAATAGTATTAATGTCAGTATAAGTACAATCTTTTTCACAATTATTTTTCTCTTAACTTATAACAATATAATACAACAAAAACAAGATGTGCAGCTTAGGGAATTTTGCGGGATTTTTATCCCGGAGGATAAGGACGGGGTGATTTCATATTAATATGACAAAATTTCTAAGATTCTGAATAAGATCCTGAAACAAGTTCAGGATGACACTAAAAGTGGCAGTTAGAATGACAGAATTTTTGTCATATTATTTATTCCTAAAATATTTACCCACCCACTTAACTTTTTTCAAAAAATGCGTTATTATATTAATATAGGATTTATATACAGTAAGAGAAATCGGAAAAATTTATGAAATCAGTTAAAGAAGTTGCAACGGAATCAAAAATTCAAGACAGATTAAAAAAATACCCTGCGTGTTTGGAACTTGTCAGGTATTTGTTTGCTGATGAGGAACTCCAGGAGATGCAGGAGTATTCAAACAATGTTTCAATCAGACGGCTGGGTTATAATGACCACGGTCCAGTGCATATGCGCCAGGTTGTCGGTAACGCTATAAAAATGCTGAATATTCTTCATGAATTTGAGATAAAAACATCTTTAGAACAAGAAGAAATCGGTACTTTTGAGGATAGTATGTGTGCAGTAATTCTTGCAGGCATGATGCATGATTTAGGTATGGCAATTGGTCGTCAGGGGCATGAAGAGATGTCCGCACTTTTGGCGCAGCCGATTATTGACAGAACTTTGATGCATTTATTTCCGAATGATTTACATAAGCGTGTGATTATTAAATCGGTTACAACAGAGGCAATTATCGGACATATGTCATCGCGCAGGATTCATTCAATTGAGGCTGGAATTTTACTAATTGCTGACGGATGTGATATGACCAAGGGCAGGGCTAGGATTCCTATGCAAATTAATACCACCCCGAAAGTTGGTGATATTCATAAGTATTCCGCTAATGCAATAAATAGAATTTCTATCCATAAAGGCGACAGAAAACCTATTAAGATTGATATTGAAATGTCCGGTGATGTCGGATTTTTCCAAATTGAAGAAGTTTTACTTTCTAAAATTGATGTAAGCCCGGCAAAAGAGTTTGTTGAACTTTACGCCGGAGTCGCCGGTCAAGAAAGAAAGTGTTATTTATAGATAAATTCCACTTGTAAAGGCTTGACAAATTATACTAAATAATAAATAATGTTTATATAGGGGGAAGCCCCCGACGACTTAAGGCATCTGTCGAGGACTTCACTTAGTACCCTATAATTAACTAAATAAAAGCTTTAATGCTATTGCAAGCATACTTAATGCTAGTGATAGCATTATTATTTTGTCAATCATAGTTCTACCCTCCTTTCTCCACCGATTTCTTAGTAAAATGCGTGTGTGGGATTGGTAGGCTTGTGGTACTACCCAATATATATTTTATCAAAAATTTAATCTTATTGCCAAAACTTAATAATATTTCAAGATTAGTTCGTGTTGTTTTTGTTATATAATTATTTTATGAACGATTACAAATATTATATAGACAACGGAATTTTTAAACTTCAAAACGGAAAATTTGAAGAGGCAATAGAAAATATAAACAAATCAATCGAACTTAAAAATGATTGGGAGATTTCATATTTTTATCGCGGGGTAGCTCATCAGGCGATGGATTCTTTTGACGAGGCTATTTTGGATTACACAAAGGCTTTGCAAATTAATCCGAAGATGGCTGATGCGTATAACAACCGTGCGGAAATCATGCTTTCAAGAAAAGATATTGAAAATGTTGATATTTCAAAAATCATTGCGGATTTTGAAAAAGCCCTTGAGTTGGATGATAAGTTTGTGAATGCTCTGTTTGGCATGGCTGCCGCTTATAAAAAACTCGGTGACTATCACAAATCTCTTGAATACTTGGAAAGATTACTGCAAATTGAACCTGATGCAATTCAGGCAAAAGCATTGAAGAAATTATTGCTGAAAAAATATATTATTTAGTTGCGAGCAAAAATATAATTAAACAAAGTGTTACTATTGAACATAGACTGACAAATATCCAGTAGGCGGAAAATCTTGTCGGTTTTGGGCAAGACTTCATTGTTGTCTGTTGTTTTAGCGGTTTTGTTTTTTTGCCTGCCGATTTTTTGCTTGTGGTTTTGTTTGTTGATGTTTTTTTAGATGTTTTCTTTGTTTCTTTTTCTTCTGTTTTTATTGTTGATTTAGCTTTTGCGTATTTTTGAGCAAGTGTTTTATCGCGTTTCCCGGTTGCAAGAAGTTCAATATCATAATGCAGTTCAAGATTCTTTTTATATTCCTTTTGATGGTAGACAGAATAGTTTATAGCGACTTCAAATGCTCTTTGAAGACACTCCAGTGCATTTATTCCGTCTTTTTTTACGGAAGATGAGTGGACTGAGCGATTTCCGCATTTTTTTAAAAAGTACAAGTCTTCAATAAATTCTTTTTCTTGAACCGAATGCTGTGCATTATCTTTCAATGTTGCAAGCATTTGATCAAATGTTGTTTCCGTTGTACGTTTTGAACCGAGTACGTTTTTGCATACATTTTCTGCGAATCTTCTCGTTTGCCCCATACATTGTTCAAAATATTCGTCCCGATACAGTTTTTCTGCATCTGAGATTATTTCGTATA
>JAMPCZ010000003.1 GCA_023665935.1 Muribaculaceae bacterium
CTGCTAAAAAATTAAACGAAATCGTTTCAAAACTTGGCAATGATTTGGTTACTTTCGAGATGGAAGGAGGCGGAACAAATGTTAATATTTCTTGTAAAAAATCAAAATTCGATATAATCGGAATTTCAGCTTCTGAGTTTCCGCCTGAAGTTTCTAACTATCAAATTGATGAAACAAAATGTTTTGATGTTGAATTAAAACCGTTCTTAAAAGCTATTAAACAAGCAGGTTTTGCTGCTGCAAACTATGAAGTTAGTAATCTTTTATCAGGTATTGTTTGTGATTTTTCTAACGGTATTTTGGAAATAGCTTCAACTGATGGTAACAGGCTTGCTCGTGTCAGAGAAAAAATTAATTCTGATATAACAGAACAAACTCAATTGATTATTCCTTCACGTACATTGAATGAGTTTATGAAAATGGGCGGTTTTATTGATGATGAAACAATAAAAGTTTGCAAAGATAATTCAACAATTGTTTTAAAAACAGAAAAAACGCTCACAGTTTCAAGACTTTTGGAAGGTCAATTCCCTAAATATAACCAGTTGATTCCGTCTGAAAGTCCAAAACAGGCTGTTGTTAATGTTTCTCAATTGATTTCAGCACTTGAACGTGTTTCTGTTATGGTTAATGATAAAACAAGTATTGTGAAAATGCTTTTTGCAGATAATGAATTGACTCTTTCTGCTGATACTCCTGATTCAGGTAAGTCAGAAGATAAAATTGATATCCAATACACAGCAGAAGAATTGTTGATTGCTTTCAATTACAAATTCGTGCTTGATGCGTTGAGAATAATTGAAAGTGATGAAGTTGTAATCGGTTTGAATGCCAGCCTGTCTGCTACAGTACTTAAACCAAACAGTGAAGATGATTTTATCTGTTTGATTATGCCTGTACAAATCAGATAGTTCGATATATTTTCTACCCTCTCCCCAGGAGAGGGTAGACTTAAAGAAAGGAAGAATATGACAACAATAGAGAAAGCTGATATAGATTGGAAGAATTTAGGTTTTGGGTATCAAAAAACCGATAAAAGATATGTTTCTAATTACAAAGATGGTAAATGGGATGAAGGCTGTCTTACGGATGATGAAAACATTGTTCTGAACGAAAGTGCAGGCGTTCTACAGTATGCTCAAACCTGTTTTGAAGGTATGAAAGCTTATACAACGGTTGACGGGCATGTTGTTGTGTTCAGACCTGATTTGAACGCAAAAAGGATGTATGATACAGCATTAAGATTAGAAATGGCACCGTTTCCGAAAGATAGATTTTTAGAGGCTGTAAAAGAAGTTGTTAAAGCTAATTTGAGATTTGTACCTCCATACGGAACAGGAGCTTCTTTATACTTAAGACCTTATATGTTTGGTTCTTCACCTGTAATGGGTGTTAAGCCTGCTGATGAGTACCAATTCAGAATCTTTGCATCTCCTGTTGGACCATATTTTAAAGGCGGAGCAAAACCTATTACATTAAAGGTCAGCGATTTTGACAGAGCTGCTCCGAACGGTACCGGACATGTTAAGGCTGGTCTAAATTATGCAATGAGTTTACATGCAATTGTAACAGCTCATAAAGAAGGCTATGATGAAAACCTTTATCCTGATGCTTTGACACGTACCAAAGTTGAAGAAACCGGTGGTGCTAATTTCTTCTTTGTGACTAAAGATAATAAAGTTATTACTCCAAAATCAAATACTATCTTGCCGTCAATCACAAGACGTTCTTTGATGTATGTTGCAAAAGAATATTTGGGCTTGGAAACAGAAGAAAGAGATATTTATTTGACAGAGCTTGAAGATATGGCTGAATGCGGCTTGTGCGGAACGGCTGCTGTTATTTCTCCTGTCGGTAAGATTGTTGACCATGGTAAAGAAATTTGTTTCCCTTCAGGCATGGATGAAATGGGTCCTGTTTCTAAAAAATTATATGATACATTGACAGGAATCCAATCAGGTAAAATAGAAGCTCCTGAAGGCTGGATTGTCAGAATAGATTAATATTAATAAAAGGCGGAAGGATTCCTGCCGCCGTTAAAATACTCAAAATAAAGAATAGCCGTTATTTCAGCGGCTTTTCTTTTTTGCAAAAATATTAATTGTAAATTTACGTAAATTTATAGAAAATAATAGTTGCCTTTTTCTTTTATATGAAAGAGAATACTAAAAAACGGAAGTGTGAAATGTTAGTAAATAGTGTGCCAAAATTTCGAATAGAAAAAGAACGATACAGAGAGGAATATTTGTCCCCAAAATCTCAGGCATTACTCTCCTCTCAAAAAAGTATTTCAAAATTTAATAATTCAGATATTAAGAGACCTTTAAAAACAAATCATCAAGATTTAAGTTTTAAAGGTCTTTCTTTATTATATAAACCTGTTAATACATACAGTAAAAAAGCTTTTCTTGATTTTGCAGATAAACATATCGGAAAAATGGGTCGTGAACTCTTCACTGATATCACAGAAAAACACGCAGCAGATACAAGAAAATTAATTACTGTTGATGGTGATAATATTAGTATTAACAAAAAAACAATGCTGCATCTTGCTTGGGACGGTCTGATTTATCCGATTAAAGTTTTGCCGGGTGATATGCTTAACGGATTTTTTGAATTATTGGCAAAAGTTCCGGGACTAAAAAAATTTGCATCAAATATTCTTGAAAAGCCAATGTTTAAAAATATTAGACAACGTTCAAAAATCGATTCAAAAGTTAATTCTCTAATCGGTATGATTAGATTTAAGGATATCAAACTTCAAGATGCGCTGAAAAAATTTGCAAAAGAACATGATATTCCTGTCGATAAGATTTCAGCTAAAGATAGAGCTGAAATTGTACAAAAAATAGAATCTAAAATGGATTCGGATATTTTAAAAACCGAATTAAAGCAATTCGATCCAAAATCAGGCAATTATGATACAAAACATGAAAGATCATTAAACAGATTAGTTTCAGGTATGCCACCGGCAATATTTTTGGCAAACGATGCTTACAACCTATCAAGAATGATGGATGATGATTCCAAGGCGGCTGATAAAGAAAGGAAAACAAGGTTTAAGCAGGAAACAAGCAGAATCCTTACCAGTGGTTATCTGACATTGATTACAATGGGAGCATTCCAAAATCTGATTAACAAATCAAAAGCCGGTATTGTGCTTGTTACAGGGCTGACAGTTTTAGTGACAGAAATGTTTTCACGTTTGTCTAACGGAAAACATATTAAGAAATTAACCCCTGAAGAAGCAAGAAAAGAAAATGAAATGACTCATGCTCCGGAAGCTAAGATTAAGCCGGTAAAAGACCAAGTATCTTCAACAGGTGCAATTTCAAAACCTGATAAGCAGAAAGAGCAGCAAAAACCATTGTTATCATTTGATACTTTGATTAAGGGTTCTGCTATTGTTCTCGGTACCGGTTATGGAATCAAAGCTGTTAAACATCTTCCTGCCGTTCAAAAAGCTGCATTGAGATATTTTGAAGATATGAAACTTAATAATCCTCAAAAGTATGCTGAACTTGAAGTAGAAAAAGCTTTTGACAAATTAAAAGACGGATTCAAAGGTATTAAACCTAAAAAAGTTGAAACAATGAGCGAATCTGATTTAGATACAAAATTTGCAGTCAAAGTATTTGAGGATAAAGTTTTATACAGACCGTTTACACAGTTGTATAAAAATCTTACAGAAAAACCATTCCTGGTCGAACCTGAGAAATTTAATCAAGTTGTAAAAACCTTGCGTGAAAGCGGATTTGAAAGACTTGCGGACAGATACGCTGCAGCGGTTGAACCTATTGAAAAAGACGGCAGAATGGTTATTGACCTGGGTAAAAGAGATAAAGATTTTAAGGTTCCATTCTCAAATCAAAGCGTTTCAGTAAAACCGTTTGTTAATTTTGTTATCGCGCCATTCAAGTTTATTTGGAATACAATTACTCTTCCTTACTGGATGATTGATGAAAAATTGCTCGGAGTTTTTGCTAAAAAAGCTTCAAAATCTACTAAAGACGTGGAGGCTATAGCAAACAGTTTTGACAGAATTACAAGACAAGCAGAAAAACTTGCTAAAGGCAAACTTACACCAAAACAATTTGAGGATTTTGTCCAAGTTAATCTGCTAAAAGGATTCAACCAGGATTCATTGTCAAGTGTATCTAATGCTGAATTATCTAATCTTGCAAAAACAGCAGCATCAATTGCTACAATTTGGTTCTTGATGACTGATAATTATAATATGGTTATGTTAAAGTCTAACGGTAATGACAAAGAAGGCGCAAATGCCAAGTTTAAAGAAAGATTTGTTCAAGAAGGTTCAAGGTTGTTCTATCAAACACTGTTGATTGATTTGTTTAATTCAACATTCAGAAATCAGTACAATTCATCACTTATGGGAATGAGTGTTGTCACACTTGTAGACACAACATTGGGTGAAATGCTAACTCGTTCTTCTGTCGGTACTCCGATAAAAGCACATACACGTGATGAGTTGATTGATATTGAAACCAGACAAAATAATTCAACAGGATTTAAGAAAAAGTATTACAAATTTATGCAAAGATTGACAGGTAAACGTTCAATTAAATCTTATGAAGTTGCTCCAAAGAATGCTACGAAATCATCTCCGGCATTATCTTCGCCAATAAAACCTGATAAAAATGTATTCTTTAAGCAAAATGTTTAAATTGTCGAGTGAAAAATTTGTCATTAAAACTGACGCCAAAGGTATTATCTTGAACTTGTTTCAGAATCTTAAAAGCTGGATTGCTTCACAATCGTTTGCAATGACGGATTTGTTCAAAAGTACATGTCATTCTGAGCGTAGCGAAGCATCCCAAAAATAAAAGACCGAAAGTTCTTCGGTCTTAAAAATTTTGCTTTTATTATGTAAAAATCTTATTTTTTAACGTCATCTTTAATAACGATTAAGTTATTCATAATTTTCATAGCACAAGTCGGAAGTACAACATGTTCCAATCCGTCAGCAATACCAATAATTTTGCCGGCACCAAGCACAACTTCTTCTCCTTTGTACATGAATTTGTAATCTGTTTCTCTGTCTGAACGAATAGTGATTTTTTCTGTCATAATTTACCCCTTAAATATCGGTTACAGTAAGCTATTATAACCGATAATCACCTAAAAATCAAGGGTTTATATAAAAATTAAAAAAAAGAATTATGAATATATGTTACAAATATTTCCAAAACTGAAATTGATCGCAAAATAATCTTTTTATATTTATATAAGAGAATACAAGGAGAGCGATAATGGCTAAAGTGGAAGATATTAAATCTGTTGATGAACTTCGAAAAGCGCAGGCAGCCGCCCAAGCACAAGGTGTTCAGCTAACGAATTATTCTCAATGGGAGCAAATTCTTGAAGATTTAGATACGGCAGGAATCGAATCTACCGGGTCTTTTGAGGGTGATGTTAAGCTTCATTCTCAAATAATGGCAAAAATAGAAAACTTTATTGAAGAAACCAAAGAGGCGCAAAAACAGCAGGAAATCCATCCAAAACACGATGAAACTTCAAAAGTTGATAATAAAACATCTCAAGATAAAGAACAAGTTATCAAAGCAAATATTGTTAACGGTGTAAGTTCTGACATTATGTCAAATTATATGAAATTTTATCACATGCTTTAATCAATATTTGTATCTTTTAATCTGTGGAGAATTTTTATTCTGTTCAGCGGCCAAAAAACATTAACTGCACGACCGACGAATCTGTCACGTTTCAATGTTCCCCAATAGCGGCTGTCTTGAGAGTTTCCGCGATTGTCACCCATCATAAAATAGCTGTCTTTGTCTAAATAAAACGGTCCGCAGCTTATTGTCGTGCCATCCGCCAAATATACAGGCAGAGAGTCTTCTGACGGGCATGGTGTGTATTCATAAACGCTTTTGATGTAATCCTCTTCGTATTTTTTGTCGTTAATATAAACAAAAGCAGCTCCACTTGGTTCAAATTTTATTTCTACTTTATCACCGGGAACACCTACTACTCTTTTTATATACGCAATATCTTTACAAAGAATTCCTGTAAGTCTTGACAGTAGCGGCAAAGGTTTTCTTGAAAGCTCGGTTGACGGCGGATAAAATACCATTATATCGCCGCGTTTAGGGTCTGAAAAGAACCTTGAGAATCTTTCAACAATAATTCTGTCACCTTCAATAAGTGTTGGTTTCATTGAACCTGATGGAATCCAGCGGATTTCTCCGACATAAAATCTGATAATTATTACCATCACGACTACAAAAACTATTGTTTCTACAATTTCGCAAAAAGCACTTTCTTTGTATTTTTTCCAGCCGGCTTCAAGTTTTTCTAATTTTTCTTGGTTTTTTATTGATTGTTTTGCCTTGAAACCAAGCCACCATGCAGCTTGTTTTTCTTTGATTTTAGTTTTATACGCTTCACAGATTTCGTTTATTTTTCTAAACATTATTTAAAAGCTCCAAAAGTTCCAATAATGCTGTTTTGTAAATGTTTTCAGGCAATTCTCTGATTTCATTTTCAGCATATTTTATATAATTATTCAACAAAACCTTGGTTTTTTCAATACCGAGTGATAAATCGGTAGTGTTTTGTGCAAAAATAACCGGTGCATTATAAATTCCGTCTTCGATATCGTTATTGGTCGGCTTTTGCCCATTTGGCGGGGCTAAATTCAATAAATCATCTCTGATTTGGAACGCGGTGCCAAAATTTAATCCAAATTCGGATTTTTTGGTTTCAAAGCTAGATATATCAAGTATTTCACAACAAACTATTGCGGTATCAAAAAGATACGAAGTTTTAGCTTTTGTTTTATTAATATAATCCTCAATTGTGCCGATTTTGAAACGGTCAAAATTCTGATTAATTTCGCCGATGCACATTTGTTTTATTGTGTTGATAAAGGTTTTTATAACTTCAATGTTGTTAAGCTCTGTTAGAATTTCCATAGTGCATGAAATTAGGTAATCTCCTGATATGACAGCAAGTTTGTTATCAAATTCTGCACAAAGAGTTTTATGACCGCGTCTTAGCTTACTTTCGTCGATAATATCATCATGAACAAGTGACGCATTATGCACCAGTTCAATCGCGCTTAAAACTTTTAGTTGATTGTCGGTCAATTCTTTTCCTTGGGCTTTGAGGTATAGAATTGCCACAAGTGGTCTGATACGTTTTGAAGATTGAGTCAAAAAATCTTTCAAATACGAATTTAGCGGCTCCTTTGTATTTATAATGGAAACCATTTTCTCTTGAATTATGTCCAGTTCTTTTTGTCCGAACTGTTTGATTTTTAGGTATTTTTCATTAAATGTCATGTTATTTGTTTTTGTTCAGTTTTAAATAGTTTACTTTGTCCCAGCTTAAATCAATATACTTAATTTGGGTATCAACATCTTTAATTTGCGGCAGAATTGTATGTATTCTTTTAATCCTTTCAAATACCGAACTGTCTAATGTTCCCAAGCGGAGGCTTGTGGTTTTTATTTTGACGTAAACATCGTTTGGATTGCGCATATCTATGTATTCAACTTTTTCATTCGAATATTTTTCGATAGCTTTTACAATTTCTTCTATTTCTTCAACTTTTTTGACAGACCAGTCTTTTTTAAAGTTGGCTGTATTGGTTAAAATTTTTAGAATATTTGAATTGTTTGGCAGAATCATGTAAGGTTTTGCGGAAAGTAAGAACCCGTCAGATGTAAATATAGCGGCAGCTTTCGCATTCATATCCGTTTTGATTACTGCAATCGGGGTTCGCTCTTTTACAATAATTTGGATTCTTGCCGGGAAGCCGTAGCGTCTTACGTAAATATTTTTTATAATAGGATGATTAAGAAAAAGTTTTTTCTTAATTGGTTTGACTCTCATCAGGAATATTGGCAGCTTTGAAACTTTGATATCCTTCAGTGAATCATACATTACCCCGCTCGGTGTAATTTGATTGTTAAGAATTTCGACAGTATTTCCGTCAGGTTTTTTGAATGTATCGGCAGGCAGATACCACTGTGGAAGCATGAAGATTTCATAACTCAGAAACAGAAGTGCCGCAAGGGTTAAGAACCTTAAAACAGATTTCAAACGGTTAACTTTTTTACGTTTTTTTCTGATTTTCCGTTCTGTTTGCTTGCGTTTAACAGAGTTTTTCTGTGTTGAAAACTCGTCATTTTTCTTTTTGCGGTTGTCAAAATTTGACTCAGTCATTATTTATTTAATCCTGCTCCGTTCAAAATTATTTCTACTAATTTGTCATAAGTTATACCCATTGCAGCAGATTGTGCCGGAAGGTCGCTTGTTTCAGTCATTCCCGGAGAAGTATTGATTTCCAGCACATAAGGAATTCCGTCAACGATGTGAAAATCAACTCTTGATAATCCCTTACAACCCGCTGTATGGAATGCTTTTACTGCAATTTCTTTAACTTTTTTAGTCATTTCTTCAGACAATTCCGCCGGTACTATGAATTCAGTCATCCCTTTAGTATATTTGCACTCATAATCGTACCATTCATGTTTTGGGCGCATTTCAAGAATTTCTGTTGCAAATAATCCGTCAGAGCCTTCTAAAACGCCGACTGTTGCGGCTGTTCCGACCAAATATTCCTCTATTAAAACATCGTCATTGTATTTTATGGCATCTTGGTAAGCTTTTTCAAGTTCGTCAGGTGTGTTAACCTTTGTCATTCCAAAACTTGAACCTTCGCATACAGGTTTTGTAATCAGCGGGTATTTTAACCCTTTTGTCTTTTCAGTGACGTCGTTACCTTTTTGTACAAAAACTGATTTTATGAGTGGAATATCAGGACAAGTTGAAAGAATGCGTTTTGTGTATTCTTTGTTCATGCAAACTGATGAAGCCATGACTCCGCAGCCTGTGTACGGGATTTGTAAGATTTCTAAAATCCCTTGAATACAACCGTCTTCGCCGTATTTACCATGAAGTGCATTATAGGCATAAGCGTATTTGCCGTCTTTAAGCTTTTGGGCTATGTTTTCATCAACTTCAACAAGTTCGGCATTTTTATATCCGAGTCTTTGCAACGCTTCAAAACAACCTTTGCCGGAACGTCTTGAAACTTCTGCTTCGCTTGACATTCCGCCGCATAGTACTGCGATTTTTGCTTCTTTATTTATTTTTTCATAGTTTGCCATAATTCGTTTTCCTTTTTATCTGTGCCCAAGTAAATTATTTCGGGCTGCAATTCAATACTGTACTCGTTTTTTACCTCATTAAACATTTTATTCATAAGATTCAGAATATCTGTTGAGGTTCCGTTGTTGCTGTTCACGATAAAATTAGCGTGATTTTCCCAAACTCTTACCCCGCCTGAGGTGAAACTTTTTGCTCCGACTGAATCCAAAAGTTTTCCTGCCGAATTTTGCGGAGGGTTTTTAAAAATACTGCCACAGTTTGGAAGATTCAAAAGCGGCTGATGAGTTTTTCGAAATTCAAGATTTTCGTTCATTTTCGATTTAATTTCTTCTTGCGGTTTTGTTTCAAGTTCAAATTCTGCTTGCAAGACTATCAAATTATCTTTTGGACAGCGGGAATTTCGATAATCAAATTCCATTTCAGTTTTTGAATATTTAGTGATTTTTCCATCTTGGTGAAGACAAGTAACAGATGTCAATTTATCGCTGATACATTGACCGTGAGCAGAAGCGTTCATATAAACTTCGCCGCCGACAGACCCGGGAAATCCTATCATAAATTCAAACCCTGACAGGCTGTTTTCGCAGGCTGTTTGGGATAATTTTGGACCCTTAACTCCGCAATCTGCAACTATTTTATTCCCATCAATTTTTATGGTGCTCATTTTTGTTGTAAGAATGATTTTACCTTTATATCCCAAGCTTGAAATAAGCGTGTTTGAAAGGTTCCCAAAAACTTTGATACCGGGATTATCTTTTAAGATTTGGACTAACTCATCAATATTTTCAGGGAAAAATACTTCATCTATTTTACCGCCGATTTTGAATGAAGTCAGATTTTTTATATCAAAGTTTTTTTCACTTTTAATTGACAACCTTTTGTTTCTCCTCACTTAGAGTAAGTAATTCTTTACCAAGATTTGTAATTGTTCCGGCACCGAGCCCGATTACTATATCACCTGATTTTAGTGTCGGGTAAAGCTTTTTGGCAACTTCTTGTATGCTGCCTGTGATATTTTCACACGGAATATCAATTTTTTCTTTTAATTCGTTTGTAAAAATTTCGGAATTTACGCCATCAACAGGGGCTTCTGAAGCCGCGTAAACATCAGTGACAATAACTCTGTCTACATCTGAGAAAGCTCCCATAAATTCGTTCCAAAGGTTTTGCAATCTTGAATATCTGTGCGGCTGGAATACTGCAATAACGTTTCTGTTTTTGAACGATTTTGATGAAGACAGTGTAGCTTTGATTTCGGTCGGGTGATGAGCGTAATCATCGTAAACAGTTATTCCGTCAAATTCACCTATTTTTTGGAATCTTCTGCCCATTCCCGTGAATGTTTCAAAATGCGGGTTAACAAGTTCCATATTAACTCCTGATGTATGCAGGCTTGCCCAAACCGCAAGTGAATTATAAACGCTGTGGACACCTTTCAGACAAATTTTTAAATTGGTCTGAACTTCACCTTTATACAAAATATCAAAGGTGGTAAATTCTTCGCCGTAAGTTATATTTTTTGCACAGTAATCAGTGTTTCCGCCGATTGAATAAGTTACAAATTTGGCATTATGACCGATTTCGTGTTCTGTATAGTATTTTACCAGTCGTTTAACACCTTCGTTATCTGTATTGGCAAGAATTATTCCGTTTTCTCTTATATTTGATAAGAATTTTTCGAATGTTTCTAATATTGAATCCAAGCCGTTTTTGTAGAAATCTAAATGGTCAGGTTCCAAATTATTAACTACGACTACATTTGCGCTGTATTTAACAATGGTACCGTCAGATTCGTCAAGTTCTGCAATGAAGAATTTATCGTTGGCGCAATTTGCGTTAGTATTAAGTTCAGGAATAGTTCCGCCGACAACGTAAGATGGTTTTAGTCCTGCTTTTTCCAATACATATGAACTAAGTCCACTGGTTGTGGTTTTTCCATGGGTTCCTGAATATCCTATGAAAAATTCTTCGTTTTGAGAAATTTCAGCCAACAAGTCTGAACGGTGCCAAATCGGCAGTCCTAATCTTTTTGCTTTTTGGATTTCAGGGTTTGTATCGCGGATTGCTGTACTTGCAACAACTATACAATCATCGGGCAAATTATTTTCATCGTGTCCGATATATACTTTCGCGCCTAATTTTTTGACATTTTGAACATATTTACTATCGTTTATGTCTGAGCCTGAAACCTCAAAACCTTTTTGTAATAAGTATTTTGCAAGTCCGCTCATTCCGACGCCGCCAATTGCTATAAAATGATATTTGTTTTTCAATATTTTATCCCCCGTTGTTTTGAGGCTCATTATCAAGATTCTTCTCCTCGTTTCAAATGCCGAAGAATCCTATCTCTACTTCTCTTCTAATTATAATACAAAATATTTTCAGGGTTCTAATTTTATAAATTTTAACAAAAATTTTTATGTTTCTATTTTATATGGATATGATTAGTTTAAATCGTTTTTCACATTGCAGACAGCCAAAAATTGGAGAGTATATTATACTTGCCAAAAATCACACGTATAAATATGTAAAAGAGGAAGTCAGTTTTCAAGCTTTCTTAAAGAAAAATCCTTCTGTGCACGCGGTAATGTATTGTACACCTGAGGTAGTTTATCGAAAAGACTTAGGCTGGGTGAATTCTTTGTATGTTTCATATTTAGATACTTTGGGTAATTGTAATAAAGGATTAGGAACGGTTTTGCTGAATATTGCATCAATATATAGTAACAGACTTGGATTTGGCGGAAGGTTTCATTTAGATGCCAGCGGACTGCAATCTCCTAATAGAGTCCCGCATATTTTTTATAGAAAATTTGGGATGAATACAGGGTTTGAGTGTACTGATAAGGAGATGGATAAATTTGTTAAATCCGGAAAACCGGCAACATATTTGGATTTCAAATCAATGACTATGTTTTACCCGCCGATAAAATATCCGAATGAAAATAAAATATCTTTGCTGCAAAGTCTTAAAGAACATATTTTAGCTTGTTTAAATTGGAAAAAGCGTTAGAACCTATTTTGTTTAAGGAATTTTCCAGCCATTATTTTTTATCATTGTTGAACACCAGTAACCACTACCTGATTTACAATTTTCTTTGACTTCATCTATCGTTCTATCATAACCGGCTGTTACTATATTACCTGTTTCTTCCTTAAATCCAAGTATAAAGATATCTTCACCTATAATATTTGGTTGTTTGGAGCCATTTGTATCAATCATAAAGATGTATGTATAGCGAGCACTTGTTTTTATTCCGTAATTATTAAACAGTGTTGTTTTATCAAAATCATCCATACAAACATAACTGCCGTTATTCAGTATAAAAGATATTGTTGCTTGTCCGCAACCATTGTAACTCCGTTCATACGGGACATTATTTTTTGTTTTAACTTTTCCGATTGCCCAGCATCCCGGTTCATCATAGCAGACAGCTGCGACTTTTATATATGGCAAAAAATACGTCGAAAACCATTCTTTTATTATTTTCATTTGATTAGTACCTGCAGGGGCATTTACTGCACCGTTATCGTTTGCTGAAATCATCATCTGTTGGAGTATTGAAAAATCTTCTTTTAATATTGCTTCTGTCCGTGAATTTTTTATTTTAGTCATAAGATTAGGGATAATTAGTGCGGCAATTATACCTATTATGCCTAAAGTTATCAATACTTCTGATAATGTAAACCCCTTGCGCAAAATAACCTCCTTGGTCATAATTATGTCCACTTGATTAAATATACCATATAGAATAAAAATATGCAAGATAAACAACGTAAAGATGAATTAAAGCAGGCTTTAGGCAAAGTAATACAGGAGCTTAGAAAAGATACAAATATTTCAGCTAGAGCTTTATCTTATGGTACAAATATGTCAAAAACAACGTTGTTACTTGCCGAACAAGGAAAACTTGATCCGCGCTTGTCTACTTTTTGTAATTTGGCAGAAGCTTTTTATAAAACTCCTGATGAATTGATGGGATTAATTATTAATGAATTACCTGAAAAATGGTTTCAAGGGGAAGAATAAGAATCGAAAATATGGAAATATAATTCCTTTTTTACATTATTTATTTTATTTTTAAAGCTTGTTTAAAATAATCGGGGTCGTCTTTTGCCTTTACTGCGCAGCTTGTGCCGCTGGCAAATCCTGTAACATCTTTATTGCAAAAGTATGGACCGGCATTAGTTGTTCCCGGTGCGCCCATTGGTAATATTTCATTATCCATCATTTGGAACGAAAACAAATCTATTCCGGCTCTATTAGGTGGTGTTTTATAACCGTTTAAGTCGATATGAAATATTACTCTGTTATAATTTGAAGTTGGATTTTCAATAAACAATTGACTTCCGTCAGCTAAAATAAATTGCCCGTCATCAAATCCTTCCCAATTCATTTTTGTAGTATTAGGAAGGTTATTATATTGTTCTTTATTTTTGCTCAAACATAATGGAGATTTTAACTCTTCTGCGGTATAACATTGAGTCGTGTTGTTTAATAAATAGGGTTTTATTACTTTTCTAAACTGTGCTCCGCCATAATTCGAGCCGTCAAGAGAGATGTCATCATTTTGCATTTGTTTAAAAATTTGTTGTAATGTAGAATAACTTTTGAGAAATTGTGTACGGTATCTGCGAGCTTTGTATGCGGTCATAAGATTTGGGATTGTCAATGCCGCAACAATACTAACAATTCCGAGAGTAATCAGCGTTTCTGCTAACGTAAAACCTTTAGTGTACATGTTTACCTCACATTATAATATATTATTATAAATATTATAATAGATTGTAATTTATTAATCAATATATGATTGATAACATTGTGTTATGAAAAATGAGGATTTTCTTAGAGAATTTGGGATAAGAGTAAAATTTTATCGTATTAAAAAAGGATTAACTCAAGCGCAAGTAGGGGAGTTTGTTGATATTTCGGAGCATAGAATAAGCCAAATTGAAAACGGTAAATGTAATTTAACATTAAAAACCGTTAACAAGTTGGCGGATGCGCTGGGTGTGGTTTGTGCGAAACTGTTTGATTTTGAAGATTAGAATTATTAAAAAAAATGACGAGCGGGGGATTCCTACTCGTCACTTTTGTTTTTAGGTTTGCTTTTTATTTAACAACGATATTAACCAATTTACCAGGAACTACAATTGTTTTGACAACTGTTTTTCCTTCAATTTGAGCCTTAATTTTATCACTGTTTAGTGCAGTTTGCTCCATTTCGTCTTTAGTTAAACCTTCACTGACTTCGATTTTATCTTTAACTTTTCCGTTAACTTGAACAACCAAAGTTATAGAACTTGATTTGGCAAGGTTTTCGTCCCATTTGCACCAAGCCTGTTCGTGGATTGAACCTTCCCCGCCTAATTCATGCCAAGCTTCTTCTGTCAGGTGAACTGCAACAGGTGACATAAGTTTCATTAATGAAACTATGGCAAAACTTAGTACTTGTTTGTCTTCATCGCTTAATTCAGGTTTTTTAGCCTGCCATTCGTATATGGCGTTAGTCAATTCTCTGTATTTTGAGATTACCGTGTTGAATTGGAAATCGTTTGCGATATCGTTTGTAATCCCTTTGATTGCAATGTGAACTGTTCTCAAAAGGTCATCGTTAGATTTTTCCTTCAAAGATCCTGAAACAAGTTCAGGATGAGATAGTGAAATGTTTTGTGCATTTGTTGAAATTAATCTCCAAACTCTGTTTAAGAATTTGTAGCAGCCTTCAACACCTGCGTCTGACCAGTCAAAATCTCTTGCCGGCGGTGAATCTGACAGAATGAATAATCTTGCTGTATCAGCTCCGTAGTTTTCAAAGATTTCGTCAGGGTCTACGGTGTTTCCTTTAGATTTAGACATTTTAGCACCGTCTTTTAATACCATACCTTGAGTCAGAAGGTTTTTGAACGGTTCGTCAAAGTCTAACAATCCGCAATCGCGCAAAGCTTTTGTAAAAAATCTTGAATACAACAAGTGAAGGATTGCGTGTTCAATACCGCCGACGTATTGGTCAACAGGTAACCAGTGATTTACTTTATCTTTGTCAAAACATTTTTCGGAATTTCTTGCATCAGCATAACGCAAGTAGTACCAGCTTGAACACATAAATGTATCCATTGTATCTGTTTCTCGGGTTGCGTGACCTCCGCATACAGGGCAGACCGTATCTTTGAAAGTCTTTGATGTTGTAATAGGTGATTTTCCTGCAACAGAGAAATCTACATCTTTTGGAAGCATTACAGGAAGCTGGTCTTCGGGAACAGGTTGAATACCGCATTTTTCGCAATAAACAACAGGAATCGGCGCACCCCAATATCTTTGGCGCGAAATTAACCAATCACGAAGTCTGTATTGTGTTTTGAATTCGCCAAAACCTTGGTCTACAGCCCATTTGGTGATAGCTTTTTTTGCTTCGTTATTTTTCATTCCGTTAAATTCGCCGGAATTTACAAGAACACCGGGTTCTGTGTATGCGCAATCCTTGCATTCGCTTGGGCTTTCAGGATTCTCAATAACGACTTTCATCGGCATATTGTATTTTTTAGCGAATGCGAAATCTCTATCGTCGTGTGTCGGAACTGCCATAACAGCACCTGTTCCGTATTCTACAAGTGCGTAATCCGCTGTCCATAGAGGGAAAGTTTCTCCGTTGAACGGATTGCGGCAGTGGGTACCTAAAGGAACACCTGTTTTAGGTCTGTCTGTAGACAGTCTTTCGATTTCCGTCATTTTGCGCGCATTTGCTCGATATTCTTCAACGGCGTCTTTATTTTCTGCGGTTGTAAGTTTTTCAATATCTTTGTATTCAGGGGCTACAACAAGATAAGTTATACCAAATACGGTGTCAGGTCTTGTTGTGTAAACCGGAACATACATTTCTTCGCCTGATGGTGCGTCAATTACAGGGAACTTAAAGATTGCACCTTTTGATTTGCCAATCCAGTTTGCCTGCATTGTTTTAACGTTATCACCCCAGCCCGGAAGTTTGTCCAAATCTTCCAAAAGCACATCTGCGTAATCTGTAATTTTGATGAACCATTGAGATAAATATTTTTTCTCAACAACACTGTCACATCTCCAGCATTTACCGTCAATTACTTGTTCGTTGGCAAGTACTGTACCGCATTCGTTACACCAGTTTACAGCGGCTTCTTTTTTGTATACAAGTCCTTTTTTATACAGTTGTAAGAATAACCATTGCGTCCATTTGTAATATTCAGGTTTGCAGGTTGTAACTTCTCTGTCCCAATCGTAAGACAAACCAAGCATTTTTAATTGTTTTGTCATATATGCAATGTTTTCATCTGTCCAGGTTTCAGGGTCAGCGTTATGTTTCATTGCCGCATTTTCAGCAGGCAAACCAAAACTGTCCCATCCGATTGGATGTAAAACATTGAACCCGTTTGCTTTTTTAAATCTTGCAATAACGTCTGTAATTGTGTAGTTTCTAACGTGTCCCATATGCAGTTTTCCTGACGGGTAAGGGAACATTGAAAGCGCGTAATATTTAGGTTTTTCAGATTCGTCTGAAGTTTTGAACGCACCTGTTTCTTCCCAAATTTTCTGCCATTTTTTTTCTATTTCTTGCGGAAAATAACTTTCTTTCATATTTTGTTTGTACTCCATTTATCCTTGTGATTTTGAGTATATCATAAAAAGGGAATAATGGACAATGCAACAAGGAAATAAGTTTTTCGTGATTTTTAAGCAGTTATTTTTATAGTAAAATCAAACTATGAATATTACGGCAGGAAAATTCAAAGGGCAAAGGGTTACAGCTCCTGATGAGAATATTACTCGCCCAACACTTTCAAAGGTTAGAATGAGCGTATTTAATACACTGCAAGCAATGACCGATTTTGAAGGTGCAAGCTTTTTAGATATGTTTGCAGGCTCGGGAATTATGGGACTGGAAGCACTTTCGCGCGGATTTTCCAAAGTGGTTTCTATTGAAAAAAATCGAAAAGTCTATAATATTATCAAATCAAATTTCAAAAAATACGAACAAGACAATAATCTTAAATTAATCCTCGGTGATAGTATAAAAATATGTGAAAAAATGTCCGAAACCTTCGATATAATCTACATTGACCCGCCATATTTTTCAGGAGTCTACGAAGCAAGTCTTAATGCAGTAAAAAACATTTCAAACAATATTATTATACTTGAACACGTTACCGAAGTCGATTTGACCGGCTTTGAAATAATCAAACAAAAAAAATACGGTGACAAATTCATTACCTTTATTAAAAAATATTAAGCCAAAACTGCCTTATTGTATCCGTTTGTAAACCACTTTTTCAAACTTAATCCTAAAGATGTAGTAATTTATTTTTTTCGGATTTTTGAAAAGTAAAAGTGTTGATTTTACACGTTTTGAAGCCATTTTACAATGTAAAGTTTTGTTAAAAATGCTACACTTTTAGTAAATTTACATGGGAATTTTGTCGTTACATGATGTATAATATATATAGAAGACATAAACCCTAAAAAATCGCGTTTATTAGACCTGAAATATTTTGTATAATCAAAATAGAAAGGCAGCGAATATATGAGCAACTTACAATTTCAAAATGACTTAGACAAATTAGTTGAGATTTTACCTCCACGAATCAGGCAACACATCTCTTATGCTCAGATGGATGATGTTATAGAAATCGTTTTAGATATCGGTCGTCCGCCTGAAATCAGACACGCTGACGGAAAGATAGAATATATTGATTCTACAGATATCGGATATAACGATATTGAATTTATAACATCCAGGGTTCAGGAATTCACATCCGATAACCGTTCAGGTATCCCTGGAACACTCCATAGGATTAGTGCTATCAGAAACAGACAAGGTAAAGTTGTTGGGCTAACTTGCAGAATTGGTCGTGTTGTAACAGGTACTATTGCATGTATAAAAGATATTTGTCTGCAAAATAAAAGTATTTTATTCTTAGGCAGACCGGGTGTTGGTAAGACAACAAAACTCAGAGAGATTTCACGACTTGTCGCTGATGATTTAGGCAAACGTGTCGTAATCGTTGATACATCAAACGAAATTGCAGGTGATGGTGATTCTCCGCACCCTGCTGTCGGTCATGCCAGAAGAATGCAGGTAAGACAGCCTGAATATCAAAAAGATATTATGATTGAGGCTGTAGAAAACCATACGCCTGAAGTTATCGTGGTTGATGAAATCGGTACGGAAGCCGAAGCTCAAGCGGCAAGAACGATTGCTGAACGTGGTGTAATGCTTATTGCAACGGCTCACGGTAACAGTCTTGAAAGTTTAATTAAAAACCCGACATTATCAGATTTAGTCGGCGGTATTCAATCTGTAACATTGGGGGATGATGAGGCTAAACGCCGCTCCTCACAGAAAACTGTTTTGGAAAGAGAGAAACAGCCGACTTTCGATATCGTTATAGAGATTTTGGACAGAAATACTCTTGCGGTATATAAAAATACTTCCGAAGCTGTAGATTATATTTTGCGCGGTTGGCCTATCCGACCTGAATTAAGGAAAGTGGATAAAACCTATGAGTTTTCAGGTATGGAAACCCCATCTGTAAAAACGCCAACCGTGCTCGATAAAATAAATGCTCTTGATGAAAAAATTGAACACCCTGAAAGTTTGAAATTCAGTTTTTCAAGACAAAAGTATGTTGAAGAAGTTAAAAAATTCAAAAAAATATACTTATACGCAGTTTCAAGAAGTATTGCTGAAAAAGTTATCGAAAGACTTGATTTGAACGCTGAAATTACGAGAAATTTAGACGATGCGGATATTGTAATTGCGCACAAAAACTTTGTGAAAGGCGGGGCGAAAGTTCTTAGTACGGCAGAAGAAAACAGGCTTCAAATTTTCTATGTCAAAACGAATTCAATGGCACAGATTCAAAAAGTTATCAAAGAGGCTCTTGATATTGCCGAATTAAATGAGCGGCAAACATTCTATGACATTACAGAGAAGGCTCTTGATGAAGCAAAATCTGCAATTGAACAGATTTTGGCAGGTGCACCTGATGTTGAGTTGAAGCCGCAAAGTACGCAAATCAGAAAACTGCAGCACGAACTTGTCGAGCAGCATAATCTTGAAAGTAAATCTATCGGCGAAGGCGAAAGTCGTCATTTAAGGATTGTCGGCGGTAAAGATTACGATAAAAAACTCGGCTAAAAATTAACTCTGTTTTAGCAGTGTGATGAACTTTTATCCTGCCGGCTTATTCAATAATATTTATCATGTCCTTTATAACCAGGTTATAAGGTGTCGGAATTCCGTGTTTTTGACCAAGTCGGATTACTGTTCCTGCAAACATCTCAACTTCTGTTTTTCGTCCGGCTTCAATATCTTGAAGCATTGAAGTTTTGCCTTCGGGTATCATTGCATTAAACCCCGCCATTGCCTCATCTATCATTGTTTCCGTGTTTTTTATACCTTCGGCTTTGGCAATTTGGACAACTTCACTCATTATTTTTTTCAGCATTTCAAGAAATTTCGGATTGGTCTGCATATCTCCAAAAGTCAGATGCATAATCGCGGAAGGTTGGTTTGCCGATACATTTAGCATGAATTTTAACCAATAAGCTCTCATCATATCATCCGGGGTTCTATATGCAATATCGGTTTTATCAAACAGATCTTTGACCAAACGGATGTCGTTTTGGTCAGTTTCTTTTGCCGGATTTATTCCAAAAACTATATCGCCGTGTCCGCCGTGGGTAATCTCATTTCCGCTGCGCATTGCGCTGTCACCGATGTAATAAGAAATCAAAGTATGTTTCCATCCGTATTTTTGGGCGATTACTTTTTCGCTTGTTACACCATTCAAAAGTGACATTATAATTGTATCTTCTTTTACAAAATTTCGGATATTATTTACAGCCTCATTCAAGCCGTCAAGTTTTGTCGAAATAATGATAAAATCTGCTTTGTAATCGGTGTTTCCTGGCAGAATATAATCAAGATTTAAGACTCTTCCGTTGAAAGTTTTTGGATTTTTTGTATATTTTTCAAGCCTGTTTTCATCGACCAGGATTTTAAGCCTGCAATTGCTGTAGTTATTAATTTTGTTGGCGTAAATGGTTCCGATTGCGCCTAATCCGCATATTAGTACATTTTTAATTTCGTTCATAACAAGTTAATTTTATCATATCAAAATTCAAATATTAACTTTTTTTACAAAATTTTTATATTACTGCAATTTTTGCTGAAAAAATAACTTTATAATAATACGTGTAATGTGTGAATAATTTAGGTGTGTGATTAGTTAGTGGAAATTAATACAACTAATTCCGGCTTGCGAGTTCCGTATCCGGTAAGAAATATACAATTTAATAACCATAATTTGAATCAGATTTTTTTCGGGCAGGCACCGGCAGCTGATTCATTTAAAAGTACATCAGTTACAAGATTTTTTGATGAAAATGAAATCCGAAAAATGATTTCTTCCAATCCTGAAATCAAACGTATTTTGTCTGAAAATAACATTTCAGGCAGATTGAACATGATAGAACTTGAGGAATTAAGGACAGGGCATTGCAAAGATACCCAGGATATTGCGATGGGTATTGCTAACAATTTAATGCCTGCACTTAAGCAAAAAGTAAATATCAAAAATTTGAAGGAAGGCGCACAGCTCCACGATTTTGGCAAGGTGCTGATTCCGTCCGAAATTTTAAACAAAGCAAGTTCTCTGACTGTGGATGAACATAAAATAATGGATTTGCATTCAGAACTCGGATATCAGCTTTTGAAAAATACAGGGCTTAGTGATGATGTTTTATCTCTTGTCAGATATCATCATCAAGCGAGTGAAAATAAAAAATACGTTCCGAATATTGATTTGCAAATACTTAATCTTGCAGATAAATATTCAGCTTTGACAGAAAAACGCGTATACAAAGATAAATTTTCACCTGAAAAAGCTTTGACAATACTTAGTAAATGTGTGGAGTCAGGTGAAGTTCATCCGTTCTTATTCAACGCGTTGGTAAAATCGGTTAACAACAATACTTCCGCTGATATGTTAACAAATGTTAAGTAGTATATATTTAATATGGCAATTTTTAATAAGAAAAATTGTTTATATATATGTAAGGGATATTTAAACAACACGGGAAATCAACATAACGATAAAATTATACTTCATTAAATTGGGGACAAATTTTAGGGGAAAATTAAAATCGAATCATCCATCATAATCAATCTTGGGTGCTGAATATTATTCGGCACCTTTTTATTTTGTGTGTGGGTAAATGTAATTGCTGCCGCTTTGCTATGTTTAGCTTTGCAAAGACGATGTTATGCCCTCACCCCTGGAGGGAGAGGGTAAGGGTGAGGGGGCAATGTTTAACACGTTACATATAAATACTGGATTGCCACGGGCTAAAGCCCTCGCAATGACGATTCAGGTCATCCTGAGCGGAGCAAAGGTTCTCGTGAGAGATTCTTCGGTCGCTAACGCTTCCTCAGAATGATGTGGATTTTGCAAGGTAGTTGTCTTTGCGAGCGTAAGCGAAGCAATCCATCAAACTGTGGATTGTCACATCTTCACTATGTTCAGGTTCGCAAAGACGACCATAATCTTACTTTATGCAGCAGCTTTAGTTCCTTCATTTTGATATTGTGCTGTTCCCGGGAAAGCGTCTGAGCCAGTTCTTTTCTTTGTTATTAAGTATTGCAGTTTTGGAATGAATGTTGACAGGAACATTGCGGAAGTTACAAATCCGGCACCCCAGTTCAGAGCATTAAGTCTTAAATTACTGTTGGAAGCTTTACGCAGCAGCTGCATTGTAACTTCTCTGGTATCGGTTTTTTCAGCCCGTTTTACTATTGATTTAACGTAATTTATCAAATCTTTCTTAACTGCATCCAATTCACTTTGAGCAACGAATTTATATTCTTGGGTGAATTTTTCGCCGAACATATTTTTGAAGAATTCGCGTAAGAATTCAGGGTTGTTGATGTGACCGCCGTTCAAGACATCACGAGCTTGAGCTTCAGTAATAATTGAAACATCTTTGAGTTTTGGCTGTAATTTAGACATTTTTTCAGCCAGTGATTCGTACTCAGCGAGTTGTTCAGGCGGAACAAGTCTTGCCAATTCTTGTTTGAATTTGTGCAATGAAGTGATTTTTATATCTTTGCCTTTGAATTTAGCTTTCAGGCTTGGCGGAAGTTCATCTTCTCTGCCTAAGAAATCTTTGGCAAATTGTTCAACATTCATCTTGCCGTTGCCAAAATCTTCAAGATAGTTTTGCATATATCTTGTTGCAAATTCGGCAGAAACAGGGTCAAGACGAGTACCGATACCGTTTTGTTCCAATTTATTCAACCATTTGTTCATGTTTGACATATTGAACATGTAGAAATAAATTGAACTGATATCTCTGAATCCTATTTCGACTCTTTCGTCGTTATTTCTTGCAGAGTAAGTTCTGCCGCCGGCGGTTCCGACGTCAACTGAGAGAAGTTGATAGTTTCTGCTGCTTTCAAATTTATTTGCTATTGCCAAATAATTAATACCTTTGAACGGTATATTTTTATCTTTATTTTCGTCGTCATTTTTCTTTGCAAAGTTTTCAAATTTAGGTCTTTGAATAGTTTGATTTGTCGGAACTGCCGGATTATTACCGGTGTTCTTGTCTTTGTGATAAGAACGGGTAATTGCCTGATTTATTTTTGGCAGAACAAATCCGATAAATGCGTTTGCTATCAAGACACTTGAAATTACTTTTACGAACTTAAACTTCGAGATTGTAGATTTAAGTATTTCATTACCACCGAGGGTTTTTTCTTTTGAAAGGTAGTTATTCAGCGGTCTGCGGACGATATCATCTGCAATATCAACAACATGTTTTGGCAGATTATTCAATTTCTGACCAATTTTTTCAAACAGCCAATTTAAACCCTTAACTCCGCCAAGCCAAAACACTGCACCTGAAAATTCTTCGGTAATTCTTTCCCTGGCTTCATCAAATCCGCCTCTTTTGTAGGCTTGATATGTTCTTCCGCCTTCAACAAATGCTTCCAAAGCAATAACCGGCAAAAAACCGCTACTTGCCATTTGTTTTACGATATTTCTTGATATTGGATTATTTATATTTGCTACCGGGATTCTTATTGACATAAATTTACTTTCATACAAAATGTCGTCTGCGTTTTGACTATTTCGACTGTATTTTATTCAGATACTTTTATTTAATATTGCTCAAGATGATTTTTTGCTTTAATAAGGGTATTTTTTAATATTTTGTTACAAAAACGTATTAGTTTTTGATTTCCTAGCAATAATAATTTTGTTCATGATTTACTATACATGTAAGTGAAGGAAATAAGTGTGATGATTAGCAAAATAACAGCGAATAATATAAACACCTATAATAAAGTGTCTTTCGGACAAGGTCAGGAATGGGAAAAGACCCTTACCAAAAAACAAAAAGCTGTAATTTTAGCGTCGTCCGCAGCAGGCATGGCTCCTGTTCTTGCAGGTCTTGCAAAGCACAAAGGTTTTTCACTGAATCCTGTTAAAATTTTTAAAACCCCGATAAAAGAATGGGCACTTTTGAAATATGCACCAAAAGGAAAAGCTATTGAGTTTGAAGCTCCTCAAATTCTTGGTGTTGCAGGCGGTTCTGTTGCCGGAGGATTTGTTGGCGGCTGTATTGTTGACAAAGATAACATTAAAGCCAAAAAACGTGAAGTTCTTAACCAGCTTTTAGGAAATGTTTTGGTTCCTGTTGCTTGTGTTGCGGGCGGAGCTTCTGTTTATGAGAAATATGCAGAAAAAATCGAAGGTGCAATGCCGCAATTCAAAAGTTCTAAGAAATTCCTTAAAGGATTGAATAAAGTTATACAAAAAATTCCAAATGCTTTTACTACACTTGGATTGCTGGCAGTTGGGATTTATTGCGGAAACAAGGTTTCCAATTTGATTAATGAAAAGCTGTATCATAAAAAAGTTGAGAGAAATATTCGTCCGAGCGATTTTGCACCGCACGTAGATGATGTTTGTATGGCTACATCTATGATGAACAAAGAATCTTCATTCGGTGCAAAATTAGGCAGAATAATCCCGATTGCGCTTCTTGTTCCGGGTTACGAAACAGGAATTGCGCAAAGTAAATAGCGGGAAATATATAATCTTTCCTCTATTTTAAATCAGGGAAAAAGTATCTGATGCCATCGTCAGAACGCCATCTTACATATCCTGTTTTAGGGGTTCTGTCCAGGTCTAAAACGCTTATTAAAGCCCAGTTTCCACGGATAACACTCAGGTTAATTTTTTTCGGATAATTTATGGTTGAAATAGTTTTGGCAGAATCTTCTGTTGTTGATTTTATTTCTTTGCAATATTCAGGTGAACCTGTTAATAATGTCAATCCGTATTTTTTTCCGTAAGTATTGTAAAAGTTAATCCAGGTCATAAATTTATACGGGTCATCACGCTTAATCCAGCCGGTCAAACCTTTTGAGTTATCGTAAACTATTTCGACCCAGTCATCGGTATAATCGACTGCGGCAACAAGAGCCAGTGCTTTTTTCTCTAAAAATACCACGAAGAATCTGTCAAATCCGATTTCATCAGGGAAAAACTCGGTATTATTCCATCTGATTCGATATAAAATTTGTGAATCTTCGCTTGGTTCTTTGTATATTTTTACGTCGTTGCCAACTTGGTACAGCCCGATAGTATTCACCTGATTTACAGCAGGTTTCAGAGGAATGACATCTTTTGCATAAACATTGATTCCCATCCCGAACCCGAGGAAAAATAGGGTGAATATTAACAGTTTTTTTATCATAAGCCTACTCCCTGAATGAAATTTGAGCATATGTTTTTTGTAATTTTTCTCTAACCGAAGTCATTTGTTGTTCAATGATTTCATCTGTTAATGTTGCACTTTCATCCTGCATTTTTATTCTGAAAGCAACACTTTTGAACCCTTCTTGTACGTGTTCGCCTTGATATACGTCAAAAATGTCTGCCCCTTTGAATATATTTTGTTTAACAGAACCTTTAATAACTTTTTGGATTTCATCACAAGATACCGTGTCGTTGATGATGAACGCAAGGTCACGTCTTACTTCCGGGTATTGCGGAAGGTGTTTAAAACGAGGTACGGTTTCTTTTACTGCCGAAATAACTTCATCCAAATCAACTTTGAATAAGAATGCATCTTGATTAAGTTTCAATTTGTCGCGTAATGTCGGATGAAGCTGTCCGAAATAACCGATAGGCTGCGGTTTTTTGCCTAATAACATTACAACAGCGGTTCTGTACGGATGGAAGACGTTATGTGTATGTACAAGTTCGGTTTCTTCAAACGGAACAATTTTGATACGTCTTGTTATACCCAAATCTTCGAACAGATTTTCAATGATACCTTTCACGGTGAAGAAATCTGATTGGGTTTTAACCTGCCATTTTGAGTTTTGGGTTTCGCCTGTTAAAACACCTTCTAACACAAGAGTTTCTTTTACACCCGAATGTTTTTCATCAGCTTCTGCGATTTTCAGGTAAGTTTTTCCGATTTCGTAAGCCCAAAAATTCTTTTGACCGTTATCGAAATTATATTTCATACAATTCAAAACGCTTGCGGCTAATGTTTGACGAAGCATTGAATACTCTTCGCTGGCTGCATTTGCTACTCTTACGGCTTTGTCTTCTTCAAAATCAATTTTGAATTTATCAAGTAAAGATTTACCGATTAAAGAACTTGTTTGAATTTCATTCAACCCTGCTGAAAGCATCAGTTGATGAACTCTTTTAACAGTTTTTTCTGCTAATGTGATGACAGGAGTTTGGGATTTGTCCGGAAGAGTCGGTGCAATTTTGTCATAACCGTTAATTCTTGCAATTTCTTCGATTAAATCAATTTCTCTTGTTACATCATAAGCTCGGAAACTTGGAACTGCGAATTTTGCGGCAGCAGCATTTCCTCCGAGTTTTTCAAACCCGAGATTTTCTAAAATGTTATCACATCTTTCCTGAGCGATTTCACAGCCAAGAATTCTTTTTATTTGTGCATAGCGCAAAGTTATTTCAAGCGGTTCGAGCTTGTTTTCACCATCTTCAACTACTCCGATAACCTCAGCATCTGCGTATTCAACAAGCAGTTGTAATGCCCGCATCAGAGCCGGTTTAACCGCTTCTATATCAATACCGCGTTCAAATCTTGCGGAGGCTTCGCTTCTGTAGCCTGCACTTCGTGCTGATTTTCTGTTTGTTGCAGGTGTGAAATATGCAGCTTCAAGTGCGATAGATGTTGTGTTATCGTCGATTTCAGAGTTTGCACCGCCGAATACACCGCCAAGACAAACCCCTTCTTTTTCTGTTGCGATTAGAACAGAATCTGTTGTCAATGTTCTTTCTACTTCATCCAGTGTTACAATTTTTTCACCTTCTTGCGCACGTCTGACGCATAAATATCCGTCAAGCTTGTCTAAATCAAATGCGTGCAGCGGACAACCGTATTCAAGCATTACATAGTTTGTAATATCGACAACGTTATTTATTGCACGTACTCCTGAAGCTACAAGTCTTTTTTGCATCCAATCAGGTGAAGTCTTGATTTTAACGTTTTTCACAACCGCGATTGAATAATATTTGCAGACATCTTTATCCTTAATTTCGACTTTGAATTCATCTGTTGATAAATCTTTTGTACATTCAATAGGATTGAATTTTAACGGAGTGTTAAATAGGGAGCTTAATTCTCTTGCTACACCGACAACAGACATTTGGTCACCTCTGTTTGCAGTTGGGGCAATATCAATAACCGTATCTTTTTCAAATCCCAATACATCTTTGACATCTTCACCAATATTAACGTTAGAGAAAATTCTGTTAAGGATTAGAATACCGTCTTCTTCTTGATAACCGCGTTCAGAAACTCCAAGTTCATCTGCAGAACATAGCATACCTTGAGATTCAACTCCACGAATTACTGCAGGGGTAAGGGTGAACATTTCACCTGTCTTTCTGTCCAAAACTTGAGAACCTACACTTGCGTAAGGAACAGTTTGACCTTCCTGAATATTTTGTGCTCCGCATACAACCGTTTTCAAGCCTGAGCCGGTGTTAACTGTTACTAAATGCAATTTTTCAGAATTCGGATGAGCATCGATTTTTTCGATTTTTACGGTTTTTATGTTGGTAAACATTGGTTTTACTTCTTCTATTGCTTCAACTTCCAAACCGCTCATAGTAAGCTCGTGAGCAATTTGTTCAGCTTCAATATTTGACAAATCAACCATTTCATTTAACCAGTTTAAAGATACTTTCATTTATTTTCCCTCTTAGATTTTGAGTTTTAAGAGATTCTTCAATGTTTGTCATTCTGAGCGTTAGCGAAGAATCTCAACATTTCCTGACAGAATGACCGTTAATATATATTTTATTTTAGTACAAAAGTATTTGCGTGTAAATGTCCTATAAATAAAGGATATCTTGATAATATATTTTAGGTTATCATAAGTATATGGATAGTTATGACTATAACAGCGAGGATAAAGATTTAAAGGCAGTGGGGTTAGAGCTGATGTTTCTGACTCCCGAGAAGTGTTCGTCGACTGACGGAATCACTGCGGTTGAACTGTCTAAATTGGTTAACATCCCGCCGGATATTGTTAAAAAGAAATTGACAATTCTCAAAGAAAAAGACATAGTCAAGGTCAAAGGTATAAATCCAAAATATTGGAAATTTAACGAATATAATTTTCAGCGGATGGATGAAGATGATGAAATCTATAGACTTTTATGCAGTTTTGACGATGTGGATTTTGACAAATATTTTTCTTACTAACCACTTGATAGATTAAAAAAATATATGTTATTATAAAATGAGTTCAGGAGAATAGACCCAAAATGGTATCAAGCACAAATCAGTTATTAAAACCAAAAACCGTAAATACAAATTCTGCCGGCAATCTTGAAATCGGCGGATGTGATATGGTGGAGTTAGCCGAAAAATTTGCAACTCCTTTGTATGTGCTTGATGAACGGACAATTCGTTCTATTTGCCGTGATTATAAAAAAGCATTTGAAAAATATCCGAATACTCGCATGATGTACGCTTCAAAGGCTCTTTGCACAAGTGCAGCAGCAAGAATTTTGGATGAAGAAGGCTTCGGCTTTGATACTGTTTCAGAAGGTGAAATTTATACAGTATATAAGGCTGGTGTTGATATGAGTCATGTCCTGTTTAACGGGAATAACAAATCTTATGATGAATTATCACTGGCACTAGATTTAGGAGTCGGCAGATTTTCCGTTGACAACTTTTTTGAACTTGCTCTGTTGAATGAACTTGCTCAAGAAAAAGGTAAAATTGCGGATATTCTTTTGAGAATTACTCCGGGTATAGAATGCCATACTCACGAATATATCCAAACCGGACACTTGGATTCAAAGTTCGGATTTGATTTGACCCAGCTTGATGAAGCGTTAGAACTTGTACAAAATGAGTATAAAAATTTGAGGGTTCACGGATTGCACGCCCATGTGGGTTCACAGATTTTTGAAACAAGTATTTATCCTGATGAGATTGAAATCCTGGCTCGTGAAATAGCAAGAGTGGATGAAAAATTCGGGATAGATTTGCACGAAATCAATATTGGCGGAGGTTTGGGGGTAAAATATACAGAATCTGATATGCCGCCTTCAACTTATGAAATTGCCGAACTTGTAATATCAAAAATCGAAGAAGCCGTGAAAAAATATAACATAAAAGCTCCGACAATTTTCTTGGAGCCGGGAAGAAGTATAATTTCGACATCGGGTGTAACGTTATACACTGTCGGCAGCTCAAAACAGGTTCCTAACGGCAGAAAATATGTTGCGGTGGATGGCGGAATGGCTGATAATCCGCGACCTTCAATGTATAACGCTGAGTATTATGCTGAAGTTGCAAACAAAAAAGAAACCTCAGAAGTTGAGAAGGTGACTGTTGCTGGAAGATATTGTGAATCAGGTGATATCTTAATCCATGATGTTGAATTACCAAGGCTTGATGAAGGTGATATCCTTTGTGTTTATAATACGGGAGCATACAACTATTCTATGGCTTCAAATTATAACAGGGTGCAAAAACCTGCGATGGTTTTGGTTAATGACGGCAACGCCGATATAATTGTAAGACGAGAAACTTTAGACGATTTGGTTTCACACGATGAAATTCCTGATAGGTTGAGAAAATGATAGATGAAATTTTAATTTTATTGCAAAATTTAATAGGCAGCTGGCATATTTATATCAAAGATACCTTTGGGTGGAAAAATATCTTTGAAGTGTGTATTATTGCTGCGATTTTGATTATTTTTTATAAAAAGTTTATCAAAAATACTCATTCCGAAAAATTTGTGAAAGGTGCTTTCGTGCTCGTAATCTTGTGGATTTTTGGGGAAGTTCTTATTGCAATAAATTTAAACATCTTAGGCGTCTTTTTACGCTCATTCGTAACCCTTGTTGCTTTGAGTTTAATCGTAATTTTCCAACCTGAATTGCGTAGATTTTTGGGCTATTTGGGGCAGGTTGATTTCTTCAAACGGCTTTTTGAAAGTGATAAGAAAAAAGACGACAAATCTATTGATGTAATAAAAGAAATTATTGAGGCGGTGAAATATCTGTCAAAATCTCATACAGGGGCTCTGATTGTTTTCCAAAATGATTTAAGTAATACATATCACGATGTTGGAACCATTTTGAATGCTGATGTTTCAACCGAGCTTCTGCTGACAATTTTCCACGTGAATACTCCGCTTCATGACGGTGCGGTGGTAATAAGCGGTGCAAAAATAATTTCAGCAGGGGTACTATTACCGTTAACTGATGACCCAAAACTTAGCTGGAAATACGGAACCCGCCACAGAGCAGCTATTGGTATGACAGAAACAAGTAATGCTGCATGTCTTGTAGTTTCCGAAGAAACAGGTGATGTATCCGTAACTTTGGATGGAACTTTGAAAAAATATGATGATATTCCGACTTTGAAAGCTGATTTGGAAAATATCCTGGGTTATAAACAAGTGGAAGAATCTGAAAAGAAATCTATATTTAATCTTGAGAATTTGATTACAATAAAAAAAGATAGGAAATAATTTATGCATTTGTCCGAGATGTTTAAAAAGGAATTTTTATTAAAACTTATCAAAAATTTGATTTTTATGACGTTTGGGGCAATAATTGCGGGTTTTGCGCTGGAAGCTTTCTTGGTTCCACATGAAGTTATTGATGGTGGAATAATCGGTATATCAATGATTTTGAGTCATGTTTCAAAATTCAATTTGGGTCTGTTGATTATCTTATTGAATCTTCCGTTTATTTTATTGGCATTCAAAAAGATGGGCGCACTTTTTGTAATACTGACAGCTTATGCTAATATAATTCTTGCCCTGTCATTGAACTTTTTTCACAGTTACAAAGTAACTGATGATATATTGTTATCAACCGTTTTTGGCGGAATTGTTTTGGGAACCGGTGTCGGGTTGATTTTGAAAAATGAAGCCTCACTTGATGGGACGGAAATTCTTTCACTGTTGGTTTCTAAGAAATTCGGGTTCTCTGTCGGTGAATTTATTATGGGTATAAACCTGTTTATTTATTTGGTTGCAGGAAAAGTTTTCGGCTGGGAGAGTGCGATGTATTCCATTTTGACATATTTTATTGCGTCAAGAGTGATAGATGTTGTGATGGAAGGTTTAAACAGTTCAAAATCAGTCAGAATTATCAGTGATAATACCCGCGCAATCGGTCAGGCTCTGATTGAAAAACTTGATATAAGTGTCACTTATTTGAAAGGTGTCGGTGGATATTCAGGGCTTGAGAAGGATATTATATATTGCGTAATATCAAGACTTGAGCTGCCGAAAATGATTGAGATAACAAAAGAAATTGACCCGAATGCGTTTGTATCGGTTGTAGATGTTCACGAAACTTATGGCGGAAGATTTAGAAAAAAAGTTGATAAAATTTAAAAAATATAATATACTTGGATTAACGAAGAGAGAGAAAAAGGATAAAAATAATGGCAAAACACAGTGATACAGTACCTATAGAGGTAACAATTTTAACCGCAGACCACGATATTAAAGGGGTTGTACACGTTTCAAAATATACTAATACAAATCGTGAATTGACTGACCTTTTGAACGATAGAGAAAGAAGATTTCTTGCTGTAACTAATGCTGAAATTTATCCGCGCACAGGTAATACTTCACCTAGAAGATATAATTTCCTTGAGATTCATATGGATTATGTTTTGATGGTTCATCCGACAAGTCAAGCTGTATTCAAGGATTCAGGTAAAACTCAGGAAGATATTGCAAGATTTAGAGATTTGAGATTGAAACTGAACCAAACAAAACCGTTTTAATATTTTGCAAGGAATTCGTCATTGCGAGCGCAAGCGAAGCAATCCAGCTTTTTAAAACTCTTAGCTGGATTCTTTCGGATTCCTTGCGCCTCGCAATAAACGCCACCGCAATGACGATGTTATACCCTCGCCCCTTGTGGGAGAGGGGTAGGGTGAGGGGGTCAATGTTTAACGAGTTACATATAAGCCCTGGATTGCCACGGGCTGACGCCCTCGCAATGACGTGAACTTTGCGAGGCGGTCGTCATTGCGAGCGTTCGTCTTCGCAAAGACGGTTATATGTCCCCACCCCTGGCGGGCGGGGATTAAGGGGCGGGGGTAATGTTGTTCAATATTGAAATAATGAGATTCTTCGGTCACAAGTTTCCTCAGAATGACGAGAATTTTTCAATGACGTATTACAATTGAGAGCTTGAAAACTTCTTAAAAAAGTTGTATAATCTATATATACTAAAGAACAGGATTTTAAGAGTATGAAAAAAGCCCTTACTATTGGCGAACTTTTGATTACGATGACTATTATCGGTACGATTGCCGTGCTTGTTTTGCCAAGTTTTATGAAAGACTACCATAAAAAACTTTATGTTACACGTTTGAAAAAAGCTTATGAGATACTTGATTCTGCGGTAACTCAGGCATGTTTAGATAATAATGTTACAAAATTTTCTCAAACACCATATGTGCTTCAAGATAAAAATCCTGCTACCGGCAAATATTATCAACAAGATTTTATAGATAAATATTTTAAAAAAGCTAATAATCAAACTACAAATCCTTTTTCTAAGAACTACGGTGCGGTAAATGCTCAGGGTAGACGTGCTGTTTCATTAGCAGAGGGGCATGGCTGGGCAAAATTAGCTGGTGGTGAAGCCGTGTCATTTTATTGTGGTTCAGGTGTAAATTATTGTGTAATGCGTGTTGATATTAATTCAACAGACGGACCTAACATTGGTGGACGAGATATGTTTGCAATTTTTGTAGATAAAGATACTAACAAATTATATGACCGATATAAAGTATCTGTATGCGGCGGGGTGGATTCTTCTGAGGATACTAACAGATTAACTGATAGTCTTTATGGTGTTTATCAAGGTTATGGTTGTTTGAACCGAATCATGGAAGATAACTGGGAAATGAAATATTAAGGAAGGATTTATAATGCGAAAAGGCTTTACTTTATCAGAAATTTTAATAACGCTTGGGATTGTCGGAGTTGTTGCAGTTTTGACAGTTCCGTCTGTGATGAAAAACTACAGAAATAGAATGTATGTCGCTCAGCTTCAGAAGGTTTATTCTCAAATAAGCGACGCGGCCCAAGCTATTATGAACGATGACCATGTTGATAATTTCTACGAAACCTCCGCTATAAGTCAAGGTGTTGGTTATTTTTTGAATAATTACTTCAAGAACATAAAAACAAACTGCGGAGTGGGAACAAACCTTTGTGTCGGGGCTAATTATACTAATTTAAACGGTACAAGTGTCGGCGGTATTGTCGGAACTTGCGTTCAAACTGTAAATGGTGCGGCTATCTGTGGTTCTTATACCTCTACGAATAAAGTTTTTAGTATTTTTGTCGATGTAAATGGTGCCGCTGAACCTAATATCGCCGGGCGTGATGTTTTTGCAATGGATATAAAACAAGATGCTTCAATGTCAGATTATGGGAGCGGTTCTAATGTCCCGGGAACGGCAGGTTTGGGAGCTGCAAATTGTGGATCAGGTACTGACAATATTTTCAGTGCTGCTGCAGGTTGTGTGACTGCTGTAATTGAAGCCGGCTGGAAAATGGAATACTAGAGGTGTTGTTGATGAAAAAAGCATTCACATTATCAGAAGTTTTAGTAACATTGGGGGTAATTGGTGTTGTTGCCGGTTTAACCATCCCCGGGGTTGTGAAAAATTACAGATATAAAACATATTCAGCTCAGCTTCGCAAGGTTTATTCCCAATTGCAGACTGCTGTAAAAATGGCTATGGAAGATGAATTATCAAATGATTTTTATCAGACAACTTCAGGAGTCAAGGCAGAAGCTGGTGATGACACAAAAGGGGTACGCTATTTTGCTAAAAAATATTTAAAACTTGCCAGGGAAGATTGCGGTTACAAGAGTGCAAAAAAATGTGTGGCTGATGCTTATTTAACTCCGAGCGGAGAAAATGCAGGTGTACTTATTCCTGATTCTGATGTATCTTATTGTGTACAGACAATAAACGGAGCCACACTTTGTTTCTTGAATCACGAATGGACTAGTTATATAACCAGGGTTGCAATCGATGTGAACGGTCCTGATGATCCAAACACTATTGGTTTAGATACTTTCGTTTTAAATCTTTTCTATCAGGGTGAAGATTTAAGAGATTGGGGTGACCCCGAAGACTGCGGTGTTAATGAGAGTGATTACTCAGGTGATATTGTCAGCCATGCCCCGGGATGTTTGAATAAAGTTATTGCAAACGGCTGGGTTATTAAAGATTAAGGTTTGATTTTTGTCATTCTGAGCCTTTAGGCGAAGAATCTCATACTTGCAAAAGATTCTTCGGTGGTGTACTCCCTCAGAATGACACTAATTTTGAACTCGTTTTGGGGTCTTTCTAATGACAGTTATCGTCATTGCGAGCGTAAGCGAAGCAATCCAGTACAAAATCTAACATAGAATTGTGGATTGCCGCGGGCTAAAGCCCTCGCAATGACGACTAATTTGTTATGTTTGCGTCATTCTGAGTGAAGCAAAGAATCTTTTATTTGTAGGTTGGGGTTACTACCCCAACATGATTACTTAAATCGAATTTTCAGTTTGCCTTTTATATTTTTTTTGTTTAATATAGAATACTTCTATAAAGTGGTATTTATAAAGGAGATTCTATTATGTCAAGAAAACCAATTATCGCAGGAAACTGGAAAATGAACCTTCTTCAAAGTGAAGCAAAATCACTATATGAAGGAATCAAATCATTTGTATCAAATTACAGCGCAACTCAATTACCAACAGTAGTAATCGCACCTGTATTTACATCATTGAACCAAGTATCTTCAATCGCTTGTGATTGCGGATGCGAAGGCTGGAGATTATCTGTAGCAGGACAAAATTGCCACTGGGAATCATCAGGTGCTTACACCGGTGAAATTTCAGTAGAAATGCTTAAGGATGCAGGCTGCTCATATGTTATTATCGGTCACTCAGAAAGAAGACAATATTTCTCTGAATCCGATGAAATGATTAACAAAAAAGCAAAAGCTATCTTAGCCGGCGGTTTAATCCCGATTATTTGCTGTGGTGAATCTTTAGAACAAAGAGAATCAGGCGTTACTGATTCTTGGATTGCATCTCAAATCAGAGCTGCATTAGCAGGAATTTCATCTGAAGATGTTGCAAAATCTGTTATTGCATACGAACCAATTTGGGCTATCGGCACAGGCAAATCTTGTGATTCTGAAGAAGCAAACAGAGTAATCAAAATGATTAGAGGCGTTGTTTCAGAAGTTGCAGGTGCATCTGCTGCTGATTCTATTAGAATTCTATACGGCGGTTCAGTAAAACCTTCTACAATTGAAGAACAAATGTCAAAATCAGACATTGACGGTGCTTTAATTGGCGGAGCTTCATTGAAAGCAGAAAGCTTCAACGAAATTATTGAAAAAACAATGAAAGTTGCTGTATAAGAAATAAATTTGATTGACAGTCGAAAGGCGCACCCGTAAACGGGTGCGCCTTTTTGCAGCTGTTTCCGATATAAAAAAGAACTCTTAATCTTAAGAGTTCTTTCTACTTTTCCACATTTTACCTACTACTATATTTGAACATTTTTGCTTTCGTACTCAATACCCATTTCTTTAAGTGTTTTAATAAAGTTTTGGGCGCAAATTCTTTGAGCTTCAGGCGGTACGATTCTCAGAATTTCAACTGTTCTTGAAATTACCGGGTCTTTATCGTACCAGCGGTTATTTGCATTAACCGGTTTTACCATCGCATAAAATTTATCAATTGTTTCTTTAGATACTTTTTCTTCGATTTTTTGCAGAAAAATCTCTGCTTGAGCTCTTAATTCGGTTTGATAATTTCTTAAAAGCTCAATAACTTCCAGTAATAATGGGTCATGATCATACCATCTTTTATAAGTAGGACTCATTATGCGTACCCTCCGTTAGGTTAACTTGGGAATCATCGTTTCTACGCTCAATCTTCCCTCCTAACAATCTTATCTTACTTTCAAAATTTTCGTATCCTCTATCTATATGATGTAGTTTTTCCACAACGGAATTACCGTCAGCCATCAGTGCTGCAACAACCAGGGAGGCACCTGCACGCAAATCGCTTGCCGTAAGTGTTGCGCCTGAAAGTTTTTTAACCCCTTTAATTATTGCGTGGTTTCTGTCTTGGTGAATATCAGCTCCCATTCTGTTTAGGTCTGGAACCTGCATAAATCTGTTTTCATAAAGACTTTCCGTGATAATACCGACCCCGTTTGCCGTTGTCAAAAGTGTCATCGCCATTGATTGCAAATCTGTCGGGAATCCCGGGTACGGCTGGGTTACAAAGTTAATCGAATTAAGTCTGTTTTTACAGCTTACTTCCATTGATGTCGGGTCTAAAAGCTTGATATTAGCACCCATTTTTAATAATTTATCCGTAAAGAATGTCAAATGTGCAGGATAAATATTTTTTATAATACCTTTACCTTTGGTCGCAATAATTGCAGTCATGTAGGTTCCGGCTTCAATTCTGTCAGGAATTGTTGTGTATTCAATTGGATGAAGGTCAGCTTGTTTGACTCCGTTGATAATAATTTCAGAAGTTCCAGCTCCAGTAATATCAGCCCCCATTGCATTTAAGAAGTTTGCAAGGTCAACGATTTCAGGTTCTTGAGCTGCGTTTTGGATGCGTGAAGAACCTTCTGCAAGGACTGATGCAAGCATAATATTCTCTGTTGCACCAACTGACGGAATATCAAGGTATACATCAGAACCGATAAGTTTATTTGCTTTAGCATGGACATATCCATTTTCGATTTTGATTTTTGCGCCTAAAGCTTCAAGTCCGCGGATGTGGAAGTCTACACGCCTTTCTCCGATAGCACATCCCCCCGGAAGTGCTACGCGTGCTTCCTTACAGCGGGAAACCAATGCACCCAAAACAATAAATGATGCTCTCATCTTACTTACCAATTCGTAACTTGCGGTTACGTTTGTAATATCTGTAGCATCAATCGTTAAGGATTTTTCTTCTCTGTTATAATTTGTTTTTGCACCCAGTTGAGCAATTACGCTAAGCATAATTTCAACGTCTGTCAAGTCAGGTACATTGTATATTTTTGACTCGCCTTTTGCGAGAATCGCCGCAGCCATAAGCTTTAGAACCGAATTCTTAGCTCCGCCTATAGATACTTCACCTTTTAGCGGGGTGCCGCCTTTTATATAAAATCTTTCTACCAACTTAGCCTCCGAAAGAAAATCTCATCATACTCTACTATACATCATAATACAATCTTAAAAGTTTGATGTAAATAAATTAAATTATGTAAAGATTGTATATACTTGGGAATAAATTTTGTCATTCTGAAGGAGTTTACGATAGAAGTATAACAATAATCAATCCCCTCCCCTAGAGTGAGGGGAAGTAAAGGGGAGGGGGTCAAAGTTGAGCAAGTAATATATCCTTGTGAGCGAAGCGAAGAATCTGAAATTTCTTACAGAACCTTTTAATAATTAGTTTATATGTATGACAAATTCTTATGATTTATTTCATATAATAAAAAAATGGATAAAAAGCCTTTAGATGAAAAATATGTTGATTTTATTCAGAGTTTGATTGACCAGGTGACACCGCTTTTACCGCCTGATGTGAATGAACTTCAAAAGAGTTATTTGTGTACGAACATGAAAAAATCCGCTACAATGCTTGCTGAATCCATGCAGGATACAGAAGAGTTCAGCGCACTGTCGTTTGAGCAGCAATGTTTTTATATTCAGATAATGGCTGAATGGTCTTTTCATAAAGAGATTGACTTGTTTCGTTCCGGAATTTCTGCAAAGTATTGGAAAATAGTTATGCAGAAGATTTGGTATGCAATGTGGGAAGTTATGTATGCTTGTGTAAAAAATGATGCTCCTGATAATGTAGTGTTGTCGCTTGTCGAACGATTTGTGGCAAGAACTTATACCGATGCTGTAGAAGAATTGAAATCAAGCGAATTAATTAATGATGAGGTTGAGGAAAAAGCAAAAGAGCAATCTAATATAGATAAAATGGCTAAAGAGATAAAAGCTGAAAATGAAGTTAATGAACGAATCGAATGGGTTAAAATATGGATTTTAAGGCTTCTTTTCGGAATACTTATAGGGTATGTGGTGACGTGGACAATTCTGAAATTCAAACTTATTGGCTTGTGCGTAATTATTTCATTGCTGGTTTATTATAATCTCAGACCTGTGAAACGGGGATAATGCGAGTGGTAAAGCAAGGATTGCTAATATTATGAGATTCTTCGGTCGCAATCGCTTCCTTGGAATGACCATCAACTTCCTATTACCTTATCAACTTATTAACTTATTAACTTTTCCTTCTCTTTTGTAATCCAAAAATATGAAATATTATCAAAAATTTCACCAAAAGTTTTGTTGATGTTACAATTTTATTATGGCTGAAACGTGGGATGAATTAATACAACAAATAAAAGAACGTTTGGATATCGTTGATGTAGTATCCGAATATGTTGTGTTGAAGAAAAAAGGAAATAATTATTGGGGACTTTGTCCGTTCCATAAAGATAAAAATCCGTCATTTTGTGTAACTCCGCATTTGGGTATTTATAAATGTTTCAGCTGCGGAGAAGCCGGTGATGCTTTGAAGTTTATTATGAAAATCCGTAATCTTGATTTTAGGGATGTAATAACTGATTTGGCGGAAAGATTCGGGTTAGAGGTTCCGAAATCACACAAAACCGGCGGTACTTCTTCAAGAGAATTGAAAGAGCAAATGCTTGCGGCAACAATGGTTGCGGCTGAGTTTTATCATGATTTGCTGATTAGACAAAAAGATTCTAATGCGGAAATTGCGTTGAAATATTTGACAAAACGCGGTATTGGTTCCGATATTATTAAAAAATTCCATATCGGGATTGCTCCAAAAGCGTACAGTGTTTTGTATGACGAGTTAAGAAAAGATTTTTCAAATGAAGTTTTGGAAAAAGCGGGACTTGTTATAAAAAGTGAAAAAGGCGGATATATCGACAGGTTTCGTAATCGTGTAATTATACCGATTCAGAATGAGAATGGTGAATTTGTTGCGTTTGGTGCGCGAGCTTTGGAAAAAGACCAAACTCCGAAATATTTGAATTCATCCGATTCTTTAATCTATAATAAAAGCCGCTTGTTATACGGGCTTTACAGTGCAAAAGATTCCATACGTGAAAACGATTCGGTTATCTTGATGGAAGGATATTTTGATGTAATTTCTTCCCAGGCGCACGGGATAGAAAACAGCGTTGCATCTTGCGGAACTTCATTAACTGCGGATCACGTTAAATTACTTTCACGTTATACAAAATCACGACGAATTTATTTATCTTTCGATACTGATACAGCGGGGCAGAAAGCGACTGCGCGCGGTGCAGAGATTATCAAGGATGTTTTTGCGGGGTTAGGTGATATAAAACAGTTTGATGAAAGCTATGTGTCATCCGATAAAGATAAATATGCCTGTGAAATTCGAGTAATTGCGCCGCCTGAAGGAAAAGACCCGGATGAATTTGTGCGTTCGGTCGGCGCGGATGCTTACAAGATGTATATGGAGAATGCTCCTCTGTTTATTGATTTTCAGCTTAACAGTATTCTGAAAACAAAAGACAGCTATTCAACTCCGCAAGAAAAAGCTCAATTTATCAAACAGATTATTCCGGTTTTAGCGGAGATAAAGAACAGAATAATCCGTTCTGAATACATAGATATGGTCGCACAGACAGTAGGAGTGAATGCAGAGGCAATTCGTGCGGAAATGCGTGTTTTTGAACGTGCAAATCTTCCACAGACAGAAAGAATTGTTAAGAATGTAACAAAAACGGATTCAGTTTTAAAAAAAGCGCAAAAAAATTTATTGAGTGTTTTTTTAGTAGCCGACAGCCCTTGTACATTTACTCAGATAAATGAAATAATCGGTGACACAGAATTTGACGACGAAATATTAATAAATGTAAAATCTACAATTGACAAATTAATATATACCGTAAATAATGTGAAAGAATTAATAGAACATTTATATACCGAATTCGTTGAAAGTCCTGAATTACAAGCAGTATTGCAGGAGTTGATAGGATTATCGGAAGTGTATAGAGGTCTGAGCGACGAAGATTTTGTAAATGTAATCTTGGAAACGATTGCAAAAATTAATCATTGCCGCAAGGTGGAGGAAGTCCGCAAAACTAAGCAGCTATACAGAGGAATCAGCGATGATGACCCTCAAGCCCTAAAAATTCAAATACAACTAAGAGATAAAATAAAGAAAAACAGACAAAAATCGGAGAAAATTTAGATGACAAAGAAAAGACAAAGTTCTTCAATAGTCAGTGTAATGGAAGATGAAACACTTGATTTACAAGACATTAGCGAAGATTCAGTTCTTGAATCTGAACATGATATGAATTATATGAACGTAGATATTTCTACAGATAATATCGAAGATATTGTAACTTCAAAAATGGGCGACAAAGTGAATTCTGAAGATATTTTTATGCTTCATAATGTTGAAGAAGTTGACCCGTCTGATATGGAAATTCCTAAAAATATTGCAATTGATGACCCTGTAAGACTTTATTTGCGTGAAATCGGGAGAATCAAACTTTTATCTGCTAACGAAGAAATTGAACTTGCAAGAAAAATCTTAGAAGGCGGCACACCTGGTGCTATTGCGAAAAGAAAACTTGTTCAAGCAAACCTTCGTTTGGTTGTAAGTATTGCCAAAAAATATGTCGGACGCGGAATGTTGTTCTTAGACTTGATTCAGGAAGGTAACTTAGGTCTAATCAGAGCAGCTGAAAAATTTGACCACGAAAGAGGTTTCAAATTCTCAACATATGCAACTTGGTGGATTAGACAAGCAATTACCCGTGCAATTGCAGATCAAGCCAGAACAATCAGAATTCCTGTCCATATGGTTGAAACAATTAACAAATTGAAAAAAGTTACAAGAAAACTTGCTCAAGACTTGTCAAGAAAACCTACCGAAGACGAATTAGCAGCCGAAATGAATGTTTCTATTCCGAAACTTCGTGAAATCATTAAAATAGCTCAAGAACCGCTTTCTTTAGAAACTCCGATTGGTAAAGAAGAAGATTCTCGTTTGGGCGATTTTATTGAAGATAAAGAAGCTGATGCGCCGGTTAAAATGGTTGCTTCTGAACTTTTGAAAGAAGATCTTGCTGAGGTTCTCTGCACACTATCACCAAGAGAACGTGATGTATTAAGATTACGTTTTGGTATGGATGACGGACGCCAAAGAACATTGGAGGAAGTTGGACAATTGTTCGGGGTTACTCGTGAACGTATCAGACAAATCGAAGCAAAAGCTCTAAGAAAATTACGTCACCCAAACCGCAAAAAACGTTTAGAAGAATATGTAGAATAATACAAAAAACGACCTTGAAAAAGGTCGTTTTTTGTATATGTATACGACACCATTTATAAAAGTATGTCAATATATAGATGAGGAAAATATGGCAACAAAAGAAGATATAAAAAGTTTAATGGTTCAAGCAAATTGGACTTTGAAAGAAGTTTCAGAAGAATTAAGTAAGGTTTCCGGAAAAAATTATTCAAGTTCTAATTTGTCACAGAAACTATCAAGTGAGAATTTAAAGTATAAAGAAGCAAAATTAATTGCAAAAATCTTGGGTTATAGAATAACATTTGAAAAAGTAAGTTCAGAATGACAAATTTTTGCCTTACATAATTACTTCCCAAGCAGAATCACTGCGTTTGCTTCGATTGCAAGCTTTTGTCCTACGGCGTCCATTTTTTCTTTAGTTTTTGCTTTAATTGACAACTGGTTTGGTTCAACTTCAAGAATTTTACATAAAACTTCTTTCATTTTTGGTATATATGGCATCATTTTTGGAGCTTGAGCAATAATGTTACTGTCAATGTTTACGATATGATACCCTTTATTTTTTATAAGTTCGCAGACGTGTTTTAATAAAACCGTGCTTTCAATATTTTTGTATTTTGGGTCAGTGTCAGGGAAAAGTGTTCCGATATCGTCAAGGCAAAGTGCCCCGAGTATCGCATCAATTATTGCGTGAATCAAAACGTCTGCGTCTGAATGTCCGAGAAGTCCTTTTTCGTGTGTAATCTTGATTCCGCCTATGATTAAATCTCTGCCTTCAATAAGTTTGTGGATATCGTATCCTGTTCCGATTCTGTACATAATTTTTCAAACCTCTTTTAATTTATTATAACATATTATATAATATAATTAAATACAAAGGATTTTTGATGGCAGGAAACAGCGGCGTTGTAGTAACAAGAGCAATAAGTAAACCTGAACCGGTTAGTTCCGGGGGTTACGATAGCGAATATTATGAAGGAATTTATTACTATCCGACAATTCCGCATATAGATTTAAGCGGAGCACTTGGAGCAGTTTGGATTTTTGAAGCGGTATTGTTGGCGATTACAATAATTGCAGGCGGGTTATTTATCATATTTATGCTTGTATCTATGAATAAATACCGGTGTCCGAGATGTAGAAAACCGTATTTCCTAAAAAATGAAATCCCCGAGCATTGTACAAGATGCGGCGCGGTTCTTACGCTGTCTAAGATACAGCCTCCGAAATAACGAATTTTTCAACTGCTTTTACAAACCCGTCGTTATCGACTGTATCTGTAATATAGTCTGCGCATTCTTTCAATTCAGGGGTTCCGTTACCCATTGCAACTCCGATACCGCCAGCTTGAACAAGGTCAATATCATTATTTTGGTCGCCAATTGTTAAAACTTCTTCTTGTTTCAGATTCCACATTTTGCATAAAAATTCTACACCTAAGGATTTTTTCGCTTCTGAACAGCCTACTTCACAGAAATATGGTGTTGATTTCACGATATAAAGCTGCGGATATTTTTCTCTTAATTCATTTACCCAGCCTGTAACTCGGTCAGGGTCATTCAAATCTATTGCAAGAATTTTGTTAACATTTTTTATTTCTAAATCATCAAATGAACATACTGTGTAATCAATGAATTTCCCGTCGGTGTAATTTCTTACTATATCGTTGTCGTTTTCAACATAGAGTTTATCATCGAGGTAAAGATTTATGTGGATATTATTTTTTCTTGCCCAGGATATAATCTCTTTTGCGTAGTTTGAGTCGAGATTTTTTTGATACAGCGTGTTATTGTTAACATCTTTTATTAATCCGCCCTGGTATGAAATAATCGGGGTTTCAAGTCCGAGTTCTTTTGCAACAGGTACGGTTGCACAGTGCATTCTGCCTGTGACAAGAACGACTTTGACACCTGCATTTTTTAGTTTTTTTATGCAGGCTTTCATTTTTGGAGAGAAATCCAATCCCCATTTTAAAATAGTTCCGTCAATGTCTGTTGCAATCATTTTTATCATAATAAATTTTCCTATTGTAATCAGATAATAACATAAATTTGTGATAAAATCATGTTATGAAAGAATATGATTTTTACGTTGTACCGACACCTATAGGAAATTTGGGTGATATAACTTTAAGAGCAATTGAGGTATTAAAAACTGTTGATTTAATTGCTTGTGAAGACAGCCGTGTTACTCAAAAGTTATTAAATCATTTTGATATAAGAACAAGGTGCGTTTCTTACCACAAGTATAACGAAAGAGAGCGAATAGCTCAAATTTTGGAGGTTCTGAAAAGCGGCAAAAAGATGGCACTTGTATCAGATGCCGGAACCCCTTTAATTTGTGACCCGGGGTCGGTTATTGTTAAAGAGCTCAGCCAGAATGGTTTTTCGCTGACTGCTTTGCCTGGTGCGAATGCTGTTATAACATTTCTTTCTCAGGTTTCTCGTTCTGATGAAAAATTTTCGTTTATAGGCTTTTTACCTAAAAGTCAATCTCAGATTCAGGAAATTGCTCAAAAATATAAGTATGAGAATGTTGTTTTTTATGAATCTCCAAACAGAATTATTCAAACATTGGAAATTATTAAAACTGTCAGACCGCTGTCAAAAGTTGCTTTTGGCAGAGAATTAACGAAGGTTTTTGAAGAAGTTGTTGTTGATGAGATTGATAATGTAATTTCTCATCTTAAAAATAACGTATCTAAGGGTGAATTTGTTTGTATGATTTTTGCGGATGAAAACACGCTGAATGAAGCTGAAATTACTGACAAGATAAAGTTATTGCAGGATAAAGGTTTTGGAGCAAAAGATATCTCCGTAATCCTATCAGAACTTTATGGTTTTAATAAAAATAAAATATATAAATTGTCCGTAAGTAAACAGATGTAAAAATTTTGTACTTTTTAAATAATTTATGCTACAATTCTATTGGAGAGTAGTGAGAGTTTGTAAGGAAAGATTTTCTTGAATTTCAATAAAATTACAAGACATTTAGTAATAGCTGCCGTTATTGGTTTAGCTGCGAGTACTACAGCAGTTTATGCCGTTGAGGACGCTTGGGGTTCGATGGGTTTCACCGAAGAATCTCTAGAGCGAAATACTAATTATGCAAATACCGTTTTTGATAAATATACAAACACTTCTACAGAAGGAGATTCTCCAAAATTTAATATGACTCCTGCGGATTTCTCATTACCTGCCGTAAAGTCTGACCCTATTGAAAAAGAAAAAAGGCTTATTAAAGCTATTGAATTCTATGGTCTAAACTCAATTTCTCCTGATGAATTGCTAGAAAAAATCAAAATGAGAAACGGTGAAGAATATTCCCGCGATTTATTGCAAACTGATTTGAAAGCGATTTATGAAACCGGATATTTTACCGAAAAAATGAAAGCTATTCCATCAAAAAATGATGATGGAACGGTTACGGTTAAAATTGTTTTAGAAGAAAATATCCCGGTAAAAGATTTTACAATCGAAGGTAATTCTGTTGTTGCGACAGAAGATGTTTTGGCAACGCTTACCGGCATGAAAGGCAAGCCGCAAAATATTGCACAATTGAATATTGCTATATCTCAAATTCAAGAACTTTATAACTCAAAAGGCTACATTCTTGCAAGAATTGACTCTGTAACAGACGATCCGGACGGTACGATTAATATCAGTATCAAAGAAGGTATTATCGACAAAATTATGATTGAAGGTAATGAAAAAACCAAAGATTACATTGTTGCTCGTAATATTTTAACCGAACCGGGTATGATTTATAACGAAAATCTTGTAAAAGAAGATTTGGTAAGGTTGTATGCTACCCAAGCGTTTAAAGATGTTACAAGGGAAATTGAGCCAAGTGAAGAAATCCCTGACGCGTACGATATTACAATAAAAATTCAAGAACAAAGAACTGCAAGTATTTCGGTCGGCGGTGGTTTGGATACCGTGACAGGTTTGTTCGGCTCAATGGGGATTACCGAAAATAATTTCCGCGGAAGATGTGAAAGAATTTCCTTGACAGGTTTAGCCGGTACAGGGGTAATGCTTAACGATTCGTCTGTCAAAGATCATATGAATATTCAAGCTGAATTGAGTTATTTCAAACCATATTTTCTTAACGCTGATACTTCGTTAAATAACAGATTGTTCTTTAGAGATTTTGGTTCATACCAGGTTCCGCTTGCTATTGAAAGAAGATTTGGTGCTGAAGCTACCGTATCGCACAGAATAAAATCAAACAGACATGCAACCGCATCTTTCAGTTTGGGTGTTGAAAATATTGATGTCCGTGAAGGCGATTATAACGGAATTATGAGTATGTACAGAAGGTATAATATTCCGATTGCCGAGCGTGCAAAACAATTAGAAGGCGGATTGTTCATGTCGCTTAGTCCTGCTTTGATTTATGATACAAGGGATTCCGGGACTGTTACAAGACACGGTACTATGGCAAGTTTAAGATTTGATGAAAACATCGGCTTAGATGGTTTTGATAAAACAAACGGAAAACTTACAGGTATGATTAAACAATATGTTCCTGTGGGTAAAAAATCATCTTTAGCATTCACGGCAAAAGGTGGCGGCGCAATTCACGGCGATATTCCTGAAGTTATGGCATATCGTTTAGGCGGACCTTATACTGTCAGAGGTTTCAAGATGAGTGGTGTTGGTACAGGTAACGCATTTATTATGGGTTCTGCTGAGTTTGCAACTCCGATTCCGTTTATGGACAGAACAAGGATTGCTTTCTTGAACAACATCAGGTTCACTGTTTGGGCTGATGCAGGTAAGGTATTTGACGGAACGGTGTCTAATACAATGTATGACAGACCTGAATACGCTGTATCTGCCGGTGTAGGTTTGAAAGTATTTATTCCGGGTATGGGACCTCTGTCAATCGACTACGGTATTCCGCTTACAAATCCGGGTGACAACGGTTCTAAAAACGGCTACTTTACTTTCGGTGTAGGGGATTTAATCTATTAGTGGTTAATTCTTCCCTCTCCAAGGGAGAGGGCTCGGGTGAGGGTTTGATATAATAAGATACAAATTAAAAAGTATATAGGAGGATTTATGAAAAACTTAAAATTAATGGCTCTAATATTAACTGCGGGACTTTTTACAGGTTTGGGCAACCAAGCTTTTGCGGAAGTTGGTTATATTAATTATCAAAAAGTTTTGGATAATTATTCAGCTGCACAGCAAGCAGTAAAAGAAATTGATGCAAAGAGTTTGGAACTTCAACAATTTATGGTTGATAAAGAAAAACAATACAAATCTTTGGATACACCGTTAAAGAAACAAAACTTTGAATCTCAAACAATGACAGAATTGAATGCAAAACAAGAAGCTTTGTACAAATTGAGAAACGCTAAAGAAACACAAATTATGAATCAGGTTCAAGCTGCAGCAAAAGCTGTAATGGTAGCTCAAAAACTTGATGCAATCTTGACAGATCAAGTATTTTTTGTTGGCGGAGTTGATATTACCGATTTAGTTATCCAAAAATTGAAATAAATAAGAACTTGAGTAAGGAACGTTTAATGAAATATACGGAAGACGGAACACAATATCATATAGGATTAAAAGAAGGTGACGTTGGGAAATACGTTATACTTCCGGGAGATCCGAAACGGTGTGAAAAAATCGCTCAGTATTTTGATGACCCGAAACTTGTTGCGGACAGACGTGAATTTGTGACTTATACGGGTTATTTGGACGGTGAAAAAGTCAGTGTAACATCTACCGGTATAGGCGGGGCTTCTGCTGCGATTGCGATGGAAGAACTTGTAAAGGTCGGTGCTGAAAACTTTATCCGTGTTGGAACTTGCGGTGGTATGCAGCTGGATGTCAAGGGCGGTGATATTGTTGTTGCAACCGGTGCAATTCGTGCGGAAGGTACAAGTAAAGAGTATGCGCCGATTGAATTTCCGGCAGTGGCTAATCTTGATATCACAAATGCGCTTGTAACTGCGGCTAAAAATCTCGGGTATGATTATCATACTGGGGTTGTTCAGTGTAAGGATTCTTTCTATGGTCAGCATTCGCCTGAAACGAAACCGGTCAGTTATGAACTTCAAAACAAATGGGAAGCGTGGAAACGCTTAGGCTGTCTTGCTTCTGAAATGGAATCTGCCGCGTTATTTGTTGTTGCAAGTTACCTCAATGTAAAAGTCGGTTCGGTATTTTTGACGGTTGCTAATCAGGAACGCGAAAAGTTGAATCTTGATAATCCTGTGGTGCACGATACCGAAAAAGCTATAAAAACTGCAATTGAAGCAATTAAAATATTAAAAGGATAAAATTATGTTCAAAAAAAACAGAATGGAATACGTTATTAAGACCTGTTCGGCAGAAAATGCCCAAGAACTTCAAAATTTGCTTAATGAAATGGCGATGAACGGGTGGGAACTGTATAGTATGCACGAAGTCGGCGATGAAGACGAAGCAACTTCCCAACTGAATTGTATTTTTATGCGTCAGGCAAAAACGGATTCAAATTCGGTATCTGACATAATTAATATTTCTGATTTTAAAAGTCAAATGGAAAAAATGCTCTCTCCGAAATTGACCGAGTATGAAAAATGTCTTGATATTCAGTCAAAAATCAGACGAGAGAAAGAGAAAATCAATAAGATAAAAGCAGAACTTGAAGGGGAAGCTCCGGCATCTGTTTCAAGAAAAAAACTCAACGATAAAATTTCTGCCGGCTTAAAAGAGCTGGAAGATTTGAAAGGTCAATTAAACAAAGCAGTGTCACCTGATTTGATGTATTCAAAACTTCATGAAGAAAAATTGACAATCTATTTGAGTGAAGAATTGCTTGGTTTTGTTGATTCAGACAGGGATAATGCGGGAGAAGAACTTATTGCGGAAACCGTTAAATCACGTTTGAAATTGACAGAACAATCAGGTTACATTATTCCGAAAGTTGTGTTTAAGGATGATGAAAACCTTAATTCTTGCGAATTCAGTATCAGAATCCGCGGGATGGAAGTTTTCAGAGCCGGTGTTTGTCCAAATTTCGTAATGTATTATGCTGATGAGCTTCATACAGATCATAAGATTAAAAATTCTATTGATGGTATTGATGAAATTTCAGGCAGAAAAATTCTTTGGGTTGAAAAGGATAAAACCAAAGATTTTTGGCAAAAAGGAATCACTCCGTCCGAGTATATTTCAAAGGCTTTGGAATTTGTTGCCGTCAAATACGTTGAAGATTTGATTGATTACGAGGATATTGACAAGTACTTGGAAGTTGTTGAAAAAGAAAACGAATTTTTGGTTGAAAATATTATTCCTGATTTATTGACCTATGCTGATGTCAAATATCTTTTGACCAGTTTGATAAAAGAAAAAGTGTCAATAAAAAATATTACATATATCTTTGAAAAGATTAATGATTTCGCAGAAGAAGGCAGCAAAGCTGATATTCTGAATAAAGTCAGACTGTCTTTATCAAGACAGATTTGCAGCAAGTATACAAATGAAGACGGTGAAACAATCAGCGCATTTGAACTTTCAGAAAAAACATACTCTGATTTAGTTTTGGGCTGTAATGAAGGTGATGACAGTATTATCACGATTGATGGTGATATGGCTGAAAAATTAGCCGACAAATTAATCAAAAAGTCTAAGAAACTTGGTATTTACAATCCGAAATTGATTGTACCGATGGATTATCGCCAATTATTTTTCACACTGCTATCGCTATATATAAATGACATTACGGTTTTAGCACAGGAAGAAATCAGTTGTACTTATAAAATTGAAAGTCTTGGCGAAATCTAGCAGGTAAATATACCTTAAATTGGGACTATTTGTTTTGTTATTTCGCGTAAAGCGAAGAATCTCGAGGTAAATATATTGTCATCCTGAGGATTTATCCGAAGGATCTCATAATAGAAAGAGATTCTTTGGTATGTTTCCTTGGAATGATAAGATGTTAATTAATTCCCCCCCTCGAAATCAAAGATTTCGGTCCCCCTCCGGTGGGGGACATAAAGTAATTTGGTAGGTCTGGGTTTCTACCTTAGCAATATTTCTACCCGGACTCGTTTCACTTAGTCCGTCCACAAAATCCGCTGTCTTGGATTTTGCTGTGCTCAGGTTTGAACTCATTACGCTTGCGCTGTCATTCGTCTTAACCTTCGCACCCTACGGGACTACGTTCGTTTTACTCACTCCGCCCTACGCAAAATCCGCTGTCTTGGATTTTGCTTCACGCTCACAGGATTTCGCTTTTGGAGCTTGCTCCTGTTCGCTCAATCTGTTCGCTACCCGGACTCGTTTCACTTAGTCCGTCCGCAAAATCCGCAATTATTAAAAAATAATAAATTTCCCTTGTTAAATCCTGTTGATAGCTTATAATATAAGTATATTATGTTGTGAAGGGAAATACTTATGACAAACGAAAATTCAAATCCGTTTAAGAACGAGGATATCGTTACTAACGAAGAAAATAATAACGCAGAACAGGCTCAAACTGAGGAAGAACAAGCAGTTGAGGCTCCTGCAAATGATAGTAATGAAAAATTACAGCAAGAGTATGACAAGTTAAACCAACAGTATGTCCGTCTTGCTGCAGATTTTGATAACTACAGAAAACGCCAGGAAGCCGAGCGTGAAAATTTAATTAAATATGGTACAGAAAATGCCTTAAAAAGTATGCTTGATGTGCTTGATAACTTTGAGCGTGGTCAAAAAGCACTTGAAAAGGTTGAAGATTGCGTGAAAGTTAAGGAAAGTTTTGAACTTGTACATAAGCAAGTTCGTGAAGCTTTGGCAAAATTAGGACTAGAGGAAATCAAGGCTATTGGTGAAGAATTTGATCCTAATTTCCATGATGCGGTTATGCAGACTCCGACAAGTGAACATCCGGAACATACCGTTATTACAGAACTTCAAAAAGGTTACAAGTTAGGTGATAAAGTTCTAAGACCGACACTTGTTAATGTCGCAACGGCTGAATAAATTTGTCATTCCGGGCTTGAGCAGGAATCTGTCAATGTTAGGTTCTTGGCCGGGGTTCAGGATGATAACTGAATAAAAGGAAGAAAAAGAGGATATGGTAGATTATTATGATATATTAGGAGTATCAAAAGATGCTTCAAAAGATGAGATAAAATCGGCTTTTAGAAAGAAAGCACGCGAATTACACCCCGATGTTAACAAAGCTCCTGATGCGGAAGAAAAATTCAAGGAGCTGGGTAAGGCTTATGAAACTTTGTCAGATGACAACAAACGTGCAACTTACGACAGATACGGCGAAGACGGTCTTAAAAATGCAGGTTTTGATACCAACGGACCGTTTGCAGGTGGGTTCGGTGATTTAAACGATATATTTGAAAGTTTCTTTGGTTTCGGTTCAGGTTTTGGGTTCGGCGGAAGACCTGACCCTAATGCTCCTCAGCGCGGTGATGATTTAAGATATGATACAAAATTAAAATTTGAAGAAGCTGCATTTGGGGTTGAAAAAGAAATAAAATTTGACCATCTTGAGGTTTGTCCTGATTGCGGCGGTACCGGTGCCGAAAAAGGTACAGGCAAGAAAACTTGTCCGCAGTGTAACGGTTCGGGACAGGTCAAAACTGTTACAAGAACTCCGCTTGGCAATTTTGCACAGATTACAAGCTGTCCGCATTGCCATGGTACCGGACAGATTATTGAAAAACCTTGTAAAACCTGTCAGGGGCATGGTTTGGTAACTACAGAAAAGAAAATAGAAATAAAAATTCCGGCAGGTGTTGACAATATGTCAAGAATCAGAGTTGCCGGAGAAGGTGATTGCGGTGTTAACGGCGGTCCTAACGGGGATTTGTTTGTTGTA